>NZ_JBOEFX010000006.1:0-47872 GCF_050633125.1 Lewinella sp. | reverse complement strand
AGGAACCGTCTTTGATGAAAAGCTTATTACACTTTCTGCCTTTAGATTGTTCGATTTGGCAATTGCCCATTCGAGAACAGAAGACAATGGATGCCCCAATCGGATATAGTCAAAAGCAGTAGGTAATTCACGGAGCGCAAAAGTTTCAGCATTATTGTTCTTAAACAGGGTTTCAAACTGCTCCAGGAATTGAACCTTGGCCAATTTTTCATCAAAAATATCTAGTCGATGGGTGGTTAGCTCCAACCAGTCTGTTGGCATGTTAGCCAACACTTCTTTAATATAATTCAGCATCTTACTTGGTTTCGATCATTTCGTCCTTAGTATTGCGCAGAAAATNNAATAAAATGCGATTTTGTTTTCGTGCTATTCTTTAGGCAGGCCGAAAGTACACATTAGTTAGGCTTATTATAATGCCTTGAGGGGGCGTTTTGTTTACTTGTGTTTAAGTAGCCAATAATTGAGGATTATCACAGTGAACCCTTTTTCTAGAGAGGGGGCATTTTGAGCAGAGAATGCTCTATTTGTACTTATTTAAATCGATAAATTTAAGATCTAAAAATTCACCATCTAAATGGTTAAAATCTCTATCAGTAGTAACTAAAGTGATATTAAACGCACTAGCTGTAGCAGCAATCCATAAATCATTTTTACCCATGTTCTTTGCCGAAAAATTAGACTTCCTAGACCGATGTTTACCTTGACTATAGGCATCAATTTCTTCGTATTTCTCTAAGATTTCATCATACGATATATCAAGCCTTGTTGTGTTTTCTAAAATCTTATCTATTCCAGTTCGCCTTGTATCTCCTATTTTGAATTGGTGAATAACTGAGTTTATTTCTGCTATGGATACTATTGAAATAGCAAGATTATTCTCTTCAACAAATATTTTATGGTCTGCTTCTATTCTTTTTGCTCGGCCTCTATTTTTACTGTAGATAATGATGACATTAGTATCTAGTAAATAGTCCATGTATCTCTCTAATTTAGGGCCGCTAGCAAATCATCAACACTGTAATCATTTTCAGATTCATCAATACATGGGTATAATTCATCAAAAGTTAGCTTTTTATCTCCTTGGCTCTTAGCTACATCTTCCAATGAAGATATTTTTTTCATCGATAAAATAGCTGCTTGCCAGGGCACATCATTACTAATACTATCATCTTTCACAAAGAGATCTACTGTTGACTTAATCTCGCTTAGAGATTTTACATCAGTTATAGAATAAATAAGCTGAGACAAACTATGTTGGAGTTCTTTCACTGTGTTCATGAATGTATTTTTATGATACTATCTGTTTTAAGAACATTTCTGAACAAAACAAAGTTACATATAAATTCATATTTAACATACAAACTAGCCCCTAAACTACTACCACCTTCCTATCCCTCACCCCCCACAACCCCAATACCGGCCCTACCGCCAACGCCAAAAGCTGAAATTCTTTCCTTTTTATAAAATAGCCGTTTGTAGCATGCTACAAACGGCTATTTTATCACAAGACAATTATTAGCGCTTGATACGCGTGATTACAGGTTGCACACCAACATATGGAGGCGAAAACATAAAGGGTACCTGAATCCAAGACCAGCTAAGGTATACTCCTTTACCTCCATCGATACTTTGAATAACTGCTCTTTCTAATCCTATAATCCCAGCTAATACAGCTGCAACAGCTGCAATAGGAGGAACCCCTCCTGCACCAAAACCAGCCCCTCCAAGTGCAATAACGGCAGCCGTTATGTCTGTAGCCTTGAGTAACTCTTGTAATGGTTTTTCCGGGATTGCAATATGGAAGCCCCAGATGTAAGCCTTAGCAGATATCTTATTAAGATTACGACTCCTGGACATAGAAAGCTGCCGGCCTGCTGCCATATCAATTTCTTCTGAAAATTCGCTACCATGCAGCATTTTCATTGCCTGATACATATGCGCATCTAAGGTGTGATGGTTATTTAGCAATTCTAAAGATTGCTCTTTGGGGGCATTTACAACTCGACTTAAATTTTCCATTTTAATTGATTTAAAAAGTGGTTAAAAATTAATGAAATAGGTAAAATGATATTGAACCCTAGCGCTTTATTCGCACTGGTATTAAATATTGATGAGTGCTTTGGGCTTCTTCGCGATTTTCAAAACCCGCTTCAGTTTATGAAAAACAATTTCGGAGATACCCGAAACGGCATAGCGTTGCTTCGACCAAAAAATGAAAGTAGACTTCCTTTTGATCACATCTTCACTAAGAAATTTCACTCTTGAAGTAGAAGAATACAGCTGAGCCAACGAACGGGAGCAGGTTCCAAAAAGCACATACGGCGTACCATACCGCCTGAGTGCATAGGCCATAGTCAGCCAAATAAAAAAATTGAAGTGAGTCTGCGTTCTCACTTCTTTCTTTATCCAAAAGCAGCAAATCTCCGTGAACACCCCCTTGCTTTCTAGCTGCTCGTAAAGCATATCATGCTTCTCTTCCTGTGCAAAAAGGGCTATTGTTCTAAAATTGGAATTATTCCCTAAAATATAGCCGCCAATTAATTCCTGTTTTTTGTAGACACCAAAAACCCTATTGTTGGGATGGTGCAAATAACTTTCAGGAATCGGCAAACCAGAGGCCTTAAAATAGATGCTAGAAAAAATTTCACGCGATTCTTTTGTTCGCAATTGGAGCAATACGGGGAAGATGTTCATGCTTGCTAGGTTTTAGATGTTTATGAAATAGATCAAAGTTTTCATCTTCGCTAACTGTGATTCCGTTTCAATTACTGATAGGACAAAGGTATGGGGCTTAGTCAGGCAGGTCTTCCACATTTTGATGTGGACAGTACATTTTTCTTTGAAAATTGATGTCTTAATATTTCACAAAAAACAAATTGAGTCTTCTTAATTTTTATAGCTCTCCACATTAAAATGTGGGAGACTGCTAGGTACAGCCTCCTTATCTTTGTTGTATGAAAGAAATCAAATTAGCCATCATAGAAGATGACGAGGTGATCAAAGAAAGCCTAGAGACTTTTATGCCTCAGCATCCCTCTATTCTTATCACAGCCAGTTTTACCAGTGTAGAAGCTTTTCTGGAAAAGGCCCGGTCTTTAAGGAAACCGCTGGTGGATGTGATGTTGTTAGATATTGGACTTCCCGGAATGTCTGGCATACAGGGTATTTATCATATTCGTCAAAAATATCCAGACCTGGATATTATAATATTGACTACATTCGAGGAAGACGATAAAATTTATGATGCGCTTTGTGCAGGTGCCTGTTCTTATATTTCCAAACGGACACCATTACTCAAAATCCAAGAAGCCATCTTTACCGTTTCACGTGGCGGGTCTTATATGTCGCCTGCTGTAGCCAGGAAAATTGCGCAGCGATTTATGCCTAAAGCAAAGAAGAAAGGAGATGAATTATCGGAACGCCAAATGCAAATTGTTCAGGCATTAGTAGATGGCTTGTCCTACAAAATGATCGGCCACAAATTGGACATTTCTTTAGATACGGTAAGAGATCACATCAAAAGAATTTACCGCACACTAGAGGTAAATAATAAAATGGAAGTGATTAAAAAAGTAATGGATGGTGAGCTGTGACAATCAGTAATTACCTACTTAAACATTCTAAAACCGAAAATAATGGGAAAGACCGTTGAAGTTAATTTAACGCTGAGTAACTTGTTAGATGATAAGTTCAGAGTAGCGGGTGAAACACATATTCAATCCATTTCAGATAGCCCTTCTGATTTAACCGCATCTTTTAGCGAAGATAGCTTAAAGGCATTATTAGCCATGGATAATTGTGATGGTATCCGGATGTATCCAGCAGTCAATAACAATGAATTGATAATGATTGCCTGGGGTACCAATGGGAAAGATGACTTGATTGGGCCAGACTACTTTTGCCTTGCCAGCAATGATCAGGGGACTGTTTCCATTAATGGTGCTGTTACTATTGAGGGAGTAGAGCAAGTTCCAACTGCACTTGCAAGTGCCCTTGTTTCAGGGAATGGATCAGGAACAAAAATTGTTGATGATTTAAATAAAGTCCGTTATCAAACAGGACTTAAAGTGTTATTTGACGGTAGTTTCTTCACGGATCAAGATTTCGATGAGATTATGTTTGAGGTCATTGACGTTAAATTATCGGATACGGATGAGCTGAAAAGAACTATTATTGGAACTGCAAAGTATAAAAACGATGAAGTTTTTTCAAGAATGAGCTTCTTGCCTTGCCCTCCCAATTGTGGTGGTGGTGCTTATGGTAACGAACAAACGCTTGTTAAAAATTAAAGATGCCATTTGTTTAGCCTTACTAAAATAAACGTTCATCTACTATGGCTGATCGCATTATTTGCGATCAGCCCTGGCATTTTTTATGCCCAAACCCAAACCTTCCACTACCTCTCGCCGGAAGAAGGTTTATCCCAAGCCTCAAATGATTTTATTTACCACGACTCCAAGGGCTTTATTTGGCTGAGTTCAATTGATGGCTTAAACCGCTTCGATGGAAAGTCGGTGAAGGTTTATAAATCCATTTCAGGTGATTCTACCAGTTTGCTAGGCAATATTATTACCAGTAATTTCTACGAAGATGAGCAAAGCAACCTATGGTTTACATCTTATGAAGGCATTCATTGCTACATCAGGGAAAAAGACCATTTTCAACACTTTCAAATTAAAGACAAACAAGGCGTATCTCTGCAGGAAGATTATCACGCTTTTTATTTAGACCAGCAAGATCAACTTTGGGTCAGAGTTGGAATAGGTGCTAAAGGGAAGCTTTACTTATTTAATACTCAAGCTAATACTTCCGTTTTACGCTGTGCTATTGACGGGCAGCATAACTTTCCTGTACTAGATAAAACAGGAGAGATTAAACAGATCGTTTCTTGTAACCTTAATGCAAATGGTGGAATTACCGTTTTAGCCCCCCAGGCTCCTTTCGAACTCGTTACTTTTTTTGGTAAAACTCAAACGGAAGTAGCAACAATGGAGGTCATCCATTTTAATCAAGTTAAAGAAGAGGAAGACGTCTGGTTTTTAGGAACAAAAAAAGGACTTGTACTCTTCTATCCCAAATCGCAAAGCTATCGCATCTTCGATACCTTTAATGACTTGGAAATAGGTCAGGTTACTTCAAGTGTAAGCATTAATGATTCTATTGCTTGGGTAGCAAGCTCTAGCCTGGGTATTCTTTTTTTCAACAAAAAAACAGCACAATTTACAGGGCGCATTTCTGCCAACAATCCTGAAAAACTAGGGTTAAGTGTCAGGACAGTGAATAAACTATACAAGGATCATCAAGAAAACATTTGGATAAGTAGTTTTTCATCTGGTGTGAATTACACCAATTTAACCAAGCAAAAGTTCGACAACTTAGATGCATTTATTGGTCAAAATGTCAAAGCGATTTTTGAAACCGGTAACGGAGAACTTTTCTGCAGCCACGGCAGAGGCTTTACAACTTATTATCCAACAGCTGAAAAGCACGAAGAACTTAGCCCTGTACTTTTAGCCAATAAAAAGTCTATTCAGTTTTTCTTTGAGCGTAATGATGGTTTATGGGCAACAGATCTAAACAGGTTATTAAAGTGGAATAAAGCGCAACGACAATTTGAGTACATTCAGAACTTGCCCAGCTACATTTTATATGTTTATCAGCTTCGAGATGGGCGCACCCTCTTTGCTACTTATTCGGGCATCTATGAGTTTGAGATCATTGATAATGCAACCGTTTTTACACCCTTCCAAGCATTAGGAGAACACCAGCAAGCATTGGCAACATCTATTTATGAAACGCAAGATGGGCTGCTCTATTTAGCCGTAAATGCTTCTAAGGTTCTGATCTTAGAAGCTGATGGTAATAATTATATGGTCAGTAGAGAAATTGAAGGCATTGGCTATGCCAAAGATTATCAAGAAGAGGAGCATTTTTTATGGATCGCTACCTCTACCGGGCTACTCAAAATAAACAAAAAGGATGGCGCGAGTGAATTATTGAATGAAGCGGAGGACGGTATCCCTAATGAAAATTATTATTGTGTTATTCCAGATGCTTCTGGCAGCTTTTGGCTGAGTTGTAATAAAGGAGTCATTCGCTATTTTCCGGAAGAAAAAAGGCATCACCGTTACACGCTTTTTGATGGTCTACAGGCCTATGAGTACAATACCAATGCTTTTTTGAAAACCAGCAATGGTGAAATTTGGTTGGGTGGCACCAAAGGACTAAACCGGTTTTCTCCAGAGCATATAAAAAACACTCCCTACGCCCCACAGATACAAATAACCCGCTTACAGGTCAATGATGAGTTGTTTGTCACAGCAAAACAAATCGGCGAGCTAAAAGAACTGGAATTAGATTATCATGAAAATACCCTGTCGTTTGATTTTGTGGCCTTAGAATATAGCGACCCTAAAAACAATCGGCTTCAATACCAGCTCAAAAACCATGAAGATACTTGGGTAGATGCAGAGAAGAATGGCTTTGCTCGCTATTCTAATTTGCCCCCTGGTGATTACCAATTCAAAATAAAAGCATCCAATGCGGATGGTGTTTGGAATGAGCAACCTTATTCTTTAAGCATAGCTATCAGAAAACCTTGGTGGCAAACTTGGTGGTTTTATCTGACATCTCTAGTTACTGTATCTGCGATTGTTTACAGCATTGCGATGTATCGCTTACAACAGGCCCTGAAGATCGAACGTATCCGCGTCAAAATCTCCAGCGATTTACACGACGATGTTGGCAGTGTATTAGCAGGTTTAACGATGCAAACAGAAATCCTAACACAAACCGCTTCTGAAGAACGCAAACCCAAATTACACCGAATTAGTGAGATGAGCCGGAGTGCTATGTCTCGAATGAGAGACACCGTCTGGGCCATTGATGCCAGAAAAGATAAATTTAAAAATCTTTTGGATCGAATTCGGGAACATGCGATGGAAACACTTGAGTTGAAAAACATAATGTTCGACTTAAAAATACTTGACATTTCGCTAGACAAAAAAATGCCTACTCAAATACGGCAGAACCTGTACCTCATTTGTAAAGAAGCTATTACTAATACTGCCAAGCATTCCAATGGAGATGAGTTTCAAATTACGTTTCTGAAACACGGACGAAATGGAATACAATTGATTATCCAAGACAATGGTCGTATAGAAAACAAAGTGCTCAAAACGTCTGGCTTGGGCATCTCCAACTTGCAAATGCGGGCTAAAGAGATTGGTGCCCGTTTAGAAATCAACACTGACAATGGGTTCCTGATTCGATTAACGATGTTATAAACCCAATGAAAACAGACCGCAAGGTTGCCCTCCTAAACGAATACGAAAAAGCAGTAGAAGAGCTGATTGATAGTTTAAAAAATCCTACATCTTAAATTCTCCTCCGCAGCAATCCCCACAACCCCAACACCGGCCCTACCGCCAACGCCAAAAACAAATATGCCGGGGCCACCTCCAATTGCAACCAATTGAGTAACTGGATGCTCAGAATGGTGATGGAAAAACCGAGGCAATTGACAATCGTCAGAGCGGTACCTTTCTTTTCAGCAGGGGCATTTTGCGCTACCAGCGTAGAAAAAAGCGGTGAATCGGCCACCACTACCATTCCCCAAAAAACAAGAAACAAAGCAAATACAACCGCAGGCGCGTACAGGAAAAACAGCGGTGAAAGCAAGCAGCATACCCCAGACAGCGCCAAGGCCATCGCCGCTATCTTGCGGGCACCAAAGCGCAACGACAGATAGCCGCCCAATACACACGCCAAGCCACCAATACCGATAACCACAAAGGACAAAACAGGGATACTAAAACCAACCGCCGGATGCAGTTGCGTGTAAGCCAACAATGCCACCGGCACAAAAGCCCAAAAGGCATACAGCTCCCACATGTGGCCAAAATAACCGAAAGCCGCCGCCCGAAAGGAACGGTCTTTAAACACACTAAAGAAGGCGCCAACGTCCAGCCCCTGCCCTGCCCGGCGGTGAGGACCATCCGGCACCAATACCAACATCAAGGTACCACCCAGCAGCGCTAGCCCAGAAGTGATCAACAGCACATATCGCCAGGGCCAGTCGCCACTGAAGGCCTGCAATAGATGCGGGAATGCCGTGCCCAGCACCAGCGCCCCCACCAAATAACCTAGCGATTTGCCCAAACCCTGCGCGTAATAATCAGCAGCAATCTTCATACCTACAGGGTAAATGCCAGCCAAGCTGCATCCCATCAAAAAACGTAACAACAGCAAGGTAAACGGCGTATTGTACCCGCCAATGGAAACAGCATTGAATAACGCCCCCAGCACCGCACACCAAAAAAACACCTTCGCTGGTGAAAACCGATCTGCAATCGTCAACAGCGCAAACAACAGCGTACCCGCAATAAATCCAAATTGCACCGCTGAAGTGAGGTTCCCCAGCGCGCTCACCGGCAAGGAAAAATCCACCACCAAATCGGCCATCACCGCATTACCGGCAAACCACAAGGAGGTGCAACAAAATTGAGCAATAACAATAATGGGCAGAATGCGACGCGGTATTTCCATGCCCGCAAAATAGCAGTTTTTAACTGGTTGGATGATGGTTTGAACCATATAAGGAATATAAGGTCATTTAAGAAACCTTATAATTCCTTACATGAACTTATATGGTTCAAAACAAAACCCTAGTAGGTCTAATTCGTGAATTTAACCTATCGACCATCCTCTTTGTAATCCCTAACATTTCCTGATATGGTTCAAGCAAATTCATGAATTTGCCCTTGGGGGTTTCAAAAAAGAAACCGGAAGGAGCTTGACGCATCCCCCCGGTTTTATATATCCGACTTTGTTTGCTATTACTAGATGAACACCACGTGGGTACCCTCTCCTTCGGCACGACCGTAGAAATCACCTACGGTCAGCACGCCATCTAGGTCATCAATGAGGTCTTTCTCTTCGAGGTCAAACATATCCATGGCCAACTTACAGGCCCAGATTTTAGTCCCAGATGCCGTCAGGATTTCCAAAAACTCACCAATGGGAGGAATATCCAAATCCTCAATCTTTTTCTTCATCATCTTGGTCGCCATAGCTTCCATCCCCGGCAAACCGCCTAGCATACTTGGGATATGCATGGCCGGGTTACCTACCGTAGCTACATGCAGATGCTCTAGTCTAGACTTCTGGATGGCTTCCAGGCCGAAGAAGGTGAAGAAAATCTCAGATTCAATCCCTTCCATCCGGGCACCATTGGCCAGAATAAAACAGGCGTACACATTGTCTAAAGTCGCCTTAGACAAGATGAGCATCATTTTCTTTACTTTATTATTCTTTTCCATTATTGCTTTTTTATTTTAGCATACTTTCCTCTCGCAAGAATTTCCCAAAGGAGGAAAGGTTAAATACAGCTGACAGGCTTGGGTATCCCAGCTATTCTACTCGCTTTTTTGAGGGGCCCATTAGGAAACAGCTGATAAAATTCCTTAATGCTGGTCACACCACTCTTACCTATCTTACGGATCGTCAGCGGTACTTCCGCGCGGTATTGATCCTGAAGGAAGCTGATCACTTCCCAGTGTTTGGGCGTCATCTCTACCTCTTCTTCTGTAGCAATTTCTCTTCCTACCTGCTGTGTCCATTCTTCCAGGTTGGTGAGGTAGCCTTCGTCGTTACAAGCTACATTAGTTCCTGCATATGCTCTCGTTGCCATAATATTATTGGTTGATTGTTGTTAGTTTTTAGTTGATTGTTTAGTCGCAGTGGTACTGTTATTATCCTACCTCAGCAGCTACTGGTTCGATGTCTTTACCGGCGGTCATCATCGCAGAAGAAACGAAGGGAATCGGTTTTCCTGTGATGAGCATGTTCCAGTAAATCCAGCGGAAAGCCAGCTTGCCCCAGTGGTTCACCCGGCTCTCTTTGAGTAGCCGCAGTGGGCCTACGCCAGGCAGCGGGAAGGTTCCCGTTACCGGTTCTTGTTCATAATTAAAGTCGATGAGAAGGGCTTTGCCGTTGCCCGTTTCCACGAAACAGTTGGCGTGGCCATCAAAGCTTCCTTTCAGTTCTTTACCCGCTACGTAGGCGAGGATGTTTTCTGTTAATATCTCTGCTTCAAAGTGAGCTACAGAACCCGCTTTAGAAGCTGGAACATTGGTAGCATCGCCGATCACAAAGATGTTGTCCTTCACCAAACTTTGCAGTGTGGCCTTATTGGTTGGTACAAAGTTCAGGTCGTCGCCGATACCAGAACGCTCGATCATCGGGTCGCCCATATTGGTTGGCACCGTCACCAGCAGATCGTAATCTACCTCTTGCCCACCATAGTCGTATACTTTTCGCGCTTCGCCATCTACCCGCTCTACATTGAAATTAGGTACAATGCGAATGTTTTTCTGTTCCAGCAGGTAGTTGAGTTCTTTGGTGGCTCGTGGTTTGGTAAAGGCACCGTCCATCGGTGTCACAAAGGTGAGCTCCACCTTATCCCTCATGCCTTTATTCTTGAAGAAAGAATCTGCGAGAAACGCAAACTCCAAGGGTGCCACCGGACATTTGATCGGCATTTCACAGATGTGAACAACCATTTTACCGCCTTCCCAGTTCATCAGTTTTTTACGCAAGTTACTGGCACCATCAAAGGTGTAGAAGTCGAAGATACTCTCTTGCCAGTGCTCGCCCAGCATCCCCTCTATCTCGTCAGGGGCAATGTCGGTACCTGTAGCAACGATGAGCAAATCATAATTCAGCACCTCACCATTGGCCAGATACACTTGGTCTTCGTCTTTAGCGATCCGGTCGATTGGCTCACGCACCAACTTCACTCCCTTAGGAATAAACTGGTCGATTGACTTTACAATCTGTTCTGGTTGGTAGATATCGAAGGGAACAAACAAGTACCCTGGTTGGTAATAATGCGTTTTTTCTTTATCGACAATCGTGATTTGCCATTCGTTGGCCGGCAACTTCTTGACGAGATGGTTGGCCATCATCGTTCCTGCTGTACCCGCACCTAAGATTAAGAGATTTTTCATATCGCTGGTATAATATTCATCACAAAACTACCCGACTATAACAGCGAAGTCATTGATTTCCATCAACGAAACATGTGATTTTCATCATATTTCATACATAGCGGCAACGGGAAGTACCTAAAGTAGCTTTCAGGTTATTTGGGGCCATGCCTTCTCCCGTCCCGACTTTTCTAGTCGGAACGGGATCGGCACCGGGCTCTTCGCTCTCATGCAGTGCTGCGCATTGCATACCGCTACGATCCCTTGTCCTTAGTCGCTCCGCGCCTCGCGCTTCAGCCGCTGGCTTGCGCGCCATTTTGCGCCAATCGTACCAGTGCGATCATACGATTACCCCCCAATCGTACTATTGCGATTATACGATTGGAACACATCTTAAACAAAACCAGCATAGGATCAAGAAAACACACCTCGAAGAGGTAGAATATTGATAGAAAAGAATAGGCCTCTAAAGGTGGGGTACATCTCTGCCAAGGGCACGGTGATCTCCTCCCACTCGCCAGTGGCAGGGCCTACCTCTTCTTTTTCTTCTTTTTGCTACGTCGATCGGCCTTCTTGCGGCCACGTTTTTCTTCCAGTTCGCGGCGGGTGAGGTTCACTTTTGTGTTTTTGTACTTCTTTTCGTGGAAAGCACCTTCGCCTCGGGGAGCCATCTTGACCCGCACATTGGGTACCCGCAGATTGGGCATCTCTTCGGGGATCAATTCTTCCGTCACTTCTACCTCTTCAGGCATGGGGAGTACCTCTACGGTTTTCTGCA
The DNA here is from genome assembly GCF_050633125.1 of Lewinella sp. Taxonomy (NCBI): domain Bacteria; kingdom Pseudomonadati; phylum Bacteroidota; class Saprospiria; order Saprospirales; family Lewinellaceae; genus Lewinella; species Lewinella sp. The sequence continues at coordinate 36,106 of NZ_JBOEFX010000006.1, read as the reverse complement.
TGAGCGCTTCGGCTGCCTGCAATAATTCTTGCTCCTCTTCTCTAACAAAGGTGATGGCAATACCATCCTTATCGGCACGGCCGGTACGACCGATACGGTGAATGTAATCTTCGGCCGTAGTCGGGGTATCCAGGTTGATAACGTGAGATACATCATCGATATCCATACCTCTGGAGATCAAATCTGTGGCAATAAGAATTCGGATTTCACCAGCGTGAAACTTACGGAGGCTTTCAAAGCGAAAGTTCTGGCTTTTGTTACCGTGAATCACGCCCATTTCTTCCTCAAAATCGACCAGCAGTTGCTCGTAAGCCATATCCGCGAGCCGCTTGCTGGGTGCAAAAACGAGGACACGCTGATAAGTTTCCTTATCCTGTAGGAGATACTGAAGGAGATTGAGTTTTGTCTTGTAGTTGGGAACATTATAAACCGCCTGGGCTATGTTCTCCAATGGGGTCCCCACCCTGGCAGCTTCGATAATTACAGGGTAATCAAAAGTGGTATCGATCACTTCCTGAACATCTTCCGTCATGGTGGCAGAAAAGAGCAGGTTTTGGCGTTTTTTGGGTAAGATATCAATGATCTTCGTCAGCTGTGGCCGAAACCCGAGAGCCAAGAGTTCATCAACCTCATCAAGGATAAGGTGGCGAATTTCTTTAAACCGCAGTGAGCCTTGGAGAGCCAGGTCAAAAATTCGGCCAGGCGTTCCTACCAGTACATCCAAGCCATCTTCTATAGCTGCTTGGTGACGTTTCATATTGACCCCACCAAAAACACCTACAGCTGCCACATTCTGATAAGACGTAATGCGTTCAATTTCTTCTACCACCTGCATGACCAGTTCGCGGGTAGGTACCATAATAAGCACCTGCGGTAAGCGGTGTTTCTGGAACTTCCACATACGGAGTACCGGTAGCAGGTAGGCCAGCGTTTTCCCAGTACCTGTTTGGGCAATACCAATAACATCTTTGCCGGACATAATCACGGAAAAGGCACGCTCCTGAATGGGCGTTGGCGTCTCTAATCCGGCATCTGCCAGTGATTTGAGCTGCGACTTCGAAAGGTTAAAATCTGTAAATTTCACGGCGCAAAGGTAGCAGTTTTTGGAGGAATTCTTGCTTTTTCGAACCACCAAAGGCACCTAAGTGATTTTTTGAACCATATCAGGAAATATAAGAGATTATAAGCCCCCCCTTTAGATAGGTTAAATTCACGAATTTAACCGGCGCGGGAATTCTTGTTCTTTTTGAACCACCAAAGGCACTGTCAGATATATTTCTTTTATTTACAGATCGGTATATTCCAATATGAAATAAAATATGACTCAAGCACCTGTCAAATACAGACTCCTTTTTTTTCTGCTATTCAGCAACCTGATTCTCGTTGCTCAAAACGAGCATATTCTATTATTGGAGCAAATGCTCCCCCAGTTAAAATCAGATACAGCACTTATTAATACCTGGAACGAATTGAGTTTCGAATATTATCGCCTGGATATTCAAAAAACGATTTATTACAGTGAGTTGGCATTAGAAAAATCACGCGCCATCAATTTTCAAAAAGGTATTGCTCAAGCACTCAATTACCGCGCCATTGCTTATGATGTTAGAGGTGACACACAAAAAGCACTTGAAAACAACAATGCCTCTCTGAAAATTGGCCGTAACCTAAACGATGACCTACTAATAGCCAACGCTCTCAACGACATCGCCATTACCTATTCCGAGATCAACTTGCTCGAACAGGCCATGAAATCTTATCAAGAAGCACTCACTCATTACAAGCGCACCAACAGTGAAAAAATCATTTATTGCCTGGAGAATATTGGTATATTATTTATAAACCTGGGAGAAGAAAAAAAAGCACAGGAATATTTTGATCAAGCTACCGATTTAGCTTTTAAGCATAAAAATCATAACGTAAGATTCTACCCCTTCTTCTCCAAGGCACGTAATTTTAAGAACCTGTTATTGCTTGATTCTGCGGAGTTTTACTTACAACTTGCACTCAAAGAGGCTACTTCTCTGGTAACTCGTTCCTTTCTCTTGTCCGATCTAAGTTTTATCCAACTGCACAAAAGCAACTACTCGGCAGCACAAAAATCCAGCCGCGAAGCCCTCCTCTTATTGGAAAAATCCGGCAACTTAGACCTTGTATTGCCTGCAGCTAATGACTATGCTTCGGTTTTATTAGAAATGAAAAACTATCAGCAATGTATTGATGTCTTACAAAACTACCTGGCCCTTCATCATCATTACAACTTTTTTCATGATTTGGAAACTGCCTATGCTATCCTTTCCGAAGCTAAAACCGCACAGGGAGATTATCTAGGTGCCAACAAATATCTCCTCCAGCAATTGGCTATTCGCGATAGTACTACCCAGCTTGAACTAAATAAAGTGATCATAGCTCAGGAAGTGAAAGATGCTATCCAAGATAAAGAGGAAGAGAACCTTTACCTTAGAGAGCAACAGGCCCAAAACGAAGTCATATCCAAGCAAAGCCGGAAAGTCACGCTTGCGATGACCACGGTAGTGGGGCTATTGATTAGTTTTATAATTCTTCTTCTATTTTATCATCGAAAAAACAAGCAATTCAACCAGCAACTCAAAGAACAAGTCAACGCCAAGACTCAAAAACTCCAAGATACAAATGCCGCCCTAAAATCCTCCAACACGGAACTGGAGCGCTTTGCGTATATCACATCGCATGACCTGAGAGAACCCCTGCGAAGTATTTCCGGCTTCTCTACCCTCATTCAAAAAAAACTGGATTCCTCTTCACAAAACAGCGAGCTTATCCAGGAATACCTGGCGTACATTCGTACCAGTACCTCTCAGATGGATCAGTTGATCAAAAATATATTAGAGTACTCTCGCCTGGAAGCCGAAGCAGCTCAAACAGCACCCATAGCTGTCAAAAGCACCCTTGAAGAAGTTGTCCAGTCGCTTCAGTATATTATTAAAGAACAGAACGTTCAGCTCTCCTACGCCCCTGCCACAATGCCCGTTGTCATTGCCAACCCCCAACAATTGTTTTTGGTCTTTAAAAACCTGATCAGCAACGGCATCACCTATAATGAAAGTGAATCACCAGAAATAAACATCACCTACAAAGCGCTAGCCGATGCCCACCAATTTTCAATTACCGATAATGGTATAGGAATAGAAGAAGCTTTCCAAGAACAAATATTCGATCTTTTCAAACGCTTACACACTCGGCAAACCTACGAAGGCACTGGTATTGGCTTAGCCATTTGCCGCAAGGTTGTACAAAAAATGGGCGGCACCCTCAATGTTTACTCTGCGGGACAGGGGAGCACTTTTACCATCAAAATTCCGACCAATAAAAGAAGAGACAACCTTAGGAAGCATCCCAAATAGTGTGTCCCGCGCAGAAAACAAACTGCGACTTTTCTAAGCCTCCCAAACAGTTAAAACACTCAAAATGAACTTTCTATTCAACTATTTGAAAAACAACCACGTAGTAGACGCGGAGCGACCACGTAGTAGCGGCGTAGCCAAATCGCTTTTTATTTTCGTGCTATTTCTTAGATAAAACTTTGATATGAACTTTCGGAAAATCGCTTTTTTCCTACTATTGGGTTTGCATCAATGGAATGGCTTAAACGCCCAATGCTGGAACCTTGTTTGGGAAGACGAATTTAGTGGTTCCTCGCTCAATTTAGCCAATTGGGAATACCAAACAGGAGGGAATGGATGGGGTAACAATGAGCTCCAATACTACACCAACGGTGACAATGTAACCGTCTCGGGCGGCACCCTTAAGATTACGGCAGAAGAAGATACCGGAAACACCTACCCTGCCAATGACTATACCTCTAGCCGAATAAGAACAAAAGGCCTCGGCGATTGGCGCTATGGCAAGATGGAAGCCAGTATAAAACTACCACAAGGCCAGGGTATTTGGCCCGCTTTCTGGATGATGCCGACCGACGATACGTATGGCACCTGGCCCTCTTCCGGAGAAATTGACATCATGGAATACCTCGGGCATGAGACAACCAAAACTTACGGCACCTGTCATTACGGCAACTCGCCTGGTGACCGCGGGAGCCAGGGCAGCTCTACAACCTTAGGAAGTGGCACTTTCCCTGATGCCTTCCACACCTTTTCAATTGAATGGGAACCTGACGAAATACGTTGGTATTTAGATGGGGCACAATTTCATGCTACAAACAGTTCCCATTCCGATTTTCAGACTTACACCTGGCCTTTTGACCAGCAATTTCATTTTATCCTCAATGTAGCGGTGGGTGGTAATTGGCCTGGAGTACCGGATGGCTCTACCGTATTCCCCCAAACAATGGAAGTAGACTGGGTCCGTGTTTATCAAAACTTATCAGATACAGAAATAACAGGATCGGACATTCTGGAACCTCAATCAAACGGTGAGATCTACAGCTTACCGAGTATTACTGGTGCAACTTACGCCTGGACGGTCCCCACAGGAGCAAGTATCGTGGGCGGGCAGGGCACCAACGAGATCACCGTCAATTGGGGCAATACCGGTGGCAATATTGCTGCTATGGTCAACTCGCCGTGTGGAAACCAAGCCATTGACCTAGCCGTTGAGGTCACGCCAAATCAATGGCTCAATTTTGGTTTTGAAGATGAGTTTAGCCATTGGAGTAGAAATGAATTCAACGGAACGGATGCCAATTTTCAGATCATCACTTCTAATGTCTATGAAGGGAGTCAGGCAGCTTGCGTCACCCCTCTTTCTTTAGGTGCCAACGTTTGGGATATTCAACTAGGCCGCTCCAATATCAGCCTCACTTCCGGAGAGGATTACGCCCTTTCTTTTTGGGCCAAAGCCAATCAATTAGGTAGAGATATAGACCTCGCGTTTATCAACGCAAGCACCTACGCCTGGTATGCTGGCACTACTTTCAACCTAACCACCAGTTGGAAAAATTACACTTTCGTATTTACAGCGCCAGAAACGGCTACAGCTATTTTCAACCTAGACATTGGCGATGAAACAGGTGAATTCTGCTTCGATGACTTCACCTTTGCCCGTGCCATTTTTCTTCCTGTTGCTTACGCCAAACTATGGCTGACTATTCAACAAAACAAGGAGGTTGCCATTCACTGGATCACCGAACAGGAGGAAAATTTGGATTACTTCGAAGTGCAGTACAGTATTGATGCCGTCAACTGGCAAGCCTTAATAAAAATTCCTGCTCAACAGAGAGCCTACCATTACAGTACTTTAGACGCTGCTCCCGTTTCCGGCAATAACTATTACCGCATCAAAAGCGTAGAGCAAGATGGCCACACCGATTTTACGGGGATGCTTATCGCTAAAATTAATCATCCTACCATTGAAATATTCCCCAACCCTGCAAGAGAAATACTTTCCGTAAAAGGAGAGCAGATGGAACGCATCGAGTTATACGATTTGGAGGGGCGTTTGCTAAAAAGCATTCCCGTATCCGCCTATGAAAACGAGGTCAAAGTAGGCCTTAGTGATCTAAAACCGGGGGGGTATATTTTGAAAACCGTTAGTAAGGGGAGCTTCGATGTTAAGGAATTCATCAAGGCGGATTAAGTTAGGGAGCCGACACCGTTTGTATAGGAAACCAGAGTAGTTGTAGGTTGCGCAGACATTAGCCCGTACTCATAGTACGGAGATAACTCATTGCGGACTAAAGCCCGCGCAACCTGCTTACTTACTCTTCGTGGTGCAGTACGTGATAAGTCCAAGGAGCCATTTTCGTTGCCCAACCCTTGGTGAGTATTGTTTCTTCACCGGAAAACAGATCGGAATAGGTGCCCTCAAAATTATCGCCCGTTAATTTCAGTGCTTGCTCCTCCGCTGAAAGATTGATGATTACGATTACCTTATCACCATTCTTTTCACGGGTAAAGGCGTAGATATTTTCATCATTCCCGGTAGGGATTTTCACCAATGCACCGCCAGCTTCACCATTCCAGAGGGCTTCATTACGGTGCTTGAGGTCGAAGAGTTTTTGATAAAAAGGAGCGTATTCATAATCGCCCCATGCTATATCGTCTTTTTTGAAAAATTCGAGTCGCTTATCCATCGCGGACTCCATGCCTGAATACAACAGCGGCATCCCGTCAAACGTCGCCGTCAATACCGCGAAGGCCAGGTGGCCATCTCCCATCCGCTCAAACTCTGTACCGGCCCAGGAGTTTTCATCGTGGTTGGAAGTAAAGTGCATAAAGTAGCCTTGCTGGTATTCTACTTTGTTTTTCGCCAGGATGGTGTCAATATCGAGGGCCGTTTTGGGTTCCATGTGTTGGTCCTTTCCTTCTACGAGATTTCCTTGCACCAATTGCTTATTGTCGCTACGACTGGCCCCTTGGTACTTAGCAATTTCGTTCAGCAGGTGGTGCATCTCCCATGCGTAATCCATAACAAATCCACCACTGTTGCGCCGGTCAGGAATAGCTGCTTCGGCCAGCATAAACAGCGGCTTGATCTGGTAAAGCTCTTTATTGCAGTCTTCCCAAAAATCCAGGGGTACGCCGTGGGCTACATCTACACGGAAACCATCAACACCAATATCCTTCACCCAGAAGGCCATCGCGTCAATCATGCCGCGACGCATATCAGGGTTGTCATAATTAAGGTCTGCAACATCTGTCCACCCCCAAGATTCGCCCGTTTCTGGATTCAGAGGGTCTACAATATTGCCGTCTGCATCTTGCGTATACCAGTCTGGGTGTGCAGTAATCCAGGGATTATCCCAGCCAGTGTGGTTGGGTACCCAGTCGATGATGCAATACATCCCTTGGTCGTGGATAGCCTTCAGCAAGGCCTTAAAATCATCCATTGTCCCAAAATCAGGGTTAACATCCAGATAGTCGCCTACTGCGTAAGGGCTACCCAGTTCTCCTTTCCGTCGGGCCAGAGACACCGGGTGGATGGGCATCAGCCACAAAATATCGACACCCATTTCCTTGAGCCGAGGCAGGTGGGTTGCAAAAGCATTGAAAGTTCCTTCTGGCGTGTATTGTCGTAGGTTGACTTCGTAAATAGTAGCATTCTTGTGCCAATCCGGTAAGCGGGGCATTTCAAAAGCAGGCACCTCTGTGGTAGAGGAATCTTCGTTTTTTTCAGCAGTTTCGCAAGAAAAAAGGAAGCTAAGGGCTATTAAACTTAGTAGTAAATAATGAAAAGGCGAACCGTTCATAAAACAACGTTTTATTAGGCTTGTATAAGCTAACATCAAATGGCTACAAGCGCCAATTTCTATCCTGTATTTCGTTAAAAGCCTCGCCGATGCTTAGGCATCGCCTACGTTTTTTGCCTCATTCAGAATAAAAATTGCTGCACTTTCGCTCATTCATGCCAGGCTAAACAAACCCATTGAGGAATGCCGGCTTTAATAGGAGGATAGCAAGATAGGAAAATTTCAAAACTATAAGTCGGGTAAATTCGTGAATTGACCCTGTCAAGTGCCTTTGGTGGTTCCGTCGGGTTCATTGACCAAAATGAGGCACTTGGCGTCCAGATTAAGGACTTGTGTTCCTTTGGGGGTTTCCACCAAAGTCACAGGCCAATGATTATGGCCACAACAAACGGTATTTTTCGGAGAAGAAGCCAACATCTTACTGATTTGCTCATTTCCCATCTGTTCAGGAGAAAGGTGACTGGGCCCTTCGTGCAATAAAACAAGGTCTGGTTGCTTGAGAGCGATCCGCTTCAGTTGGGCCAGAAAATCTTTCTCGGCGACCCGATTGGGTTTACCTGGCTGGCCTATCACACCACTAATACCACCTACTTCCATTCCGCCAATCTTACGAATGTTGCCATTCAGAAAATAGATACCGGCTTCTCGTTGAAAAGCGGCAAACTCATCGGCAGTGCCAAAGCTATCATGGTTGCCTGCTACCCCAGCCACAAAGGCAAAGTGTTCGTTGAAGGCTCGCCAAACGTGGCGCACATCTCCCAAGCCGCCGCGGCGATCAGGACGAGCGTAAAGATCACCGCAGAGCAAAACCCCTACCCTATCCAAAGGAATTTCAGAGAAATAGAGCTCAAAGACGACCGGCAAATAATCGGCCAGCGCACAGCCCAGTAAAAGAGGTTCGTCTTCACCGGGAAGGGTTCCTTGTAGGTCAGAGGCGAGGATCAAGGCATCCCAATCGTCGTTGAGCTCAGCGATGGTGCCCGCTAAAATAGGGAGCTCTACTTGTTCCAATGGCCGCTCGCCGCGTGGGCCACGCCCGCCAGGGGGAACATTGAGGTAAGATAAAGTGGTAATCGGGTTTTCAGAGGGCAAGTGAACGCGCATAGGTAAAAGAGAGAGAAAAGGTGTTTTAGAACTAGTGTTTATTGACTTAACCAAGGAGTATTTGCTTAAAATAGTTCCTGGAGTATAAGCCTGATGCTATTCAAAAAAATCGTCCAATGCCAATGTCAGCATTTCGCTCGTCACTTCCCTGAAAGGTTGCAGTTCCGGGCCTTGTTCCATCACGGTTGTTGTTGTAATCGAAAGGAGGGCTTGCTTTTCCTTCTTTCTTATGGCAACAATATTTACCTCTTCTCCTTGCGGGATATTTTCAAAAACCAAAGTCCCATCACTCTTTCTAACTCCCTCAACAATGGTTTTAAAGTTAGCAAAGATCATTTTTACGATACTTCCTCTCTCCACGCCGGATACCTCCATATTCACCATTGGAGCTTCCGTACGCCAGAAGATATCGCAATTGACCCAACCTAAATCATAAGATTTGAGGGTAAACTTATCAAGGATAGTCTTCTCTTCTGATACCAAGCCTAAATCCGTATATCCGGAAACATCCGCACGGTCTCCACCTCGGCTAAATGTGGGTAAATCTTCTCCATTATTAATATCCTGAACTAAAGCTGCTTTCATAGGGTCAGATAGATTTCCTTCCAGACCAAACACTTCCAAATCACCATCACTGAACAGTGTCCAATGCACCCGTACGCTGGGGTTCTGACTTGTCTCGCTTTCTAAAATCGCAGCAATCTTATCCCTTGAAAAAAAGGCGAGAAGCTTACTTTGTAAAGCAGAAAAAGAATCATCTACATCTAGATCATCTGTAGCGTAATATTGAATCCTAACATCAACGTTATTCTCATTACCAATACCATTTCTACCCAATACATTGGCCAACGTATCCATAATCATCGTTCCATCTTCCAGTAACACCGTATCGATTCTTAGTCCACTGCTTTTGGGGCCGGCTTCCTCCCAGGTTATTTGGTTATTCGGTCCTTCTTTACCATAAAACAAGCTTGCCCCTTCGTACTGGTCCAAAGGGCCAGGAAAAGTAAGCTCAATGGCTTTATTTGGGGCTAAGGCCAACTCGTTCCCATTTTGCTCGGCCGTAATTTTAAGCATCCCTCTGGTTTCAATAAGAGCACCGTTGCAGGTGGTCACTATTGGTTCCATAAAGACTTCGGAACTTGAAAAGACTTCCTTAATACTAATATCCACCTGACCAACTACAGGCACACCATTGGCATCCACAAATGCTCCTTGCTCGATGTAGAGTTCCACCCCTTTTGGGGTCGTCAAATTTACTTCCTGTTCCGAATTCACTTCATAAACATGGGTAGGATTGGCCATTTCAAGTTCCTCAAAAAACGTTGTTTCCGATACCCTTTCCATCACTTCAGGCGGGGATGATGATTGTTCGCAACCAAAAATGATCAGAAGAAAACCAAGAGAAAAAAAGAAAGAGAGACGCATATTATTAAGCTTTAGAGAGTTCACAAAAAATAATCAAAACTGTATTTCCAATTCCAGGGTTTCCCCCATTGGCAGTACATTCCACTGGCTTATCAGATGCCGATAATCATTCATTAGTTGGGTAATCTCTGCGGGAGGCAAGTTGATACGATAATCGGTAGACATACCACTCAGTTCCAGGTTGATCAACTCATTGAATTCCTTTGGCTCACAGGCACCTCCTGCTAAAGACTGTAGCGCTCTGGTGGCCACTTCCGCGATCATGGTTTCAACCGGCAACTGGAAGATCACCTGTTTGTCGCCTAATTGCGCCATGGTGTATCCAGCGTAAAGGTTGCCATAGAAACCCGCGCGCATCCCCAATTTTTGTTCCATCACAAAATGAGCCAGATCATGACCAGGTAAGTCGGGCCCTAAATCAGCAACGAGCATCTCCCCATCGTGGCGTTGATAGGTGAGTTGGCAGCGGTGTTCTTTTTTTGTGAATCGAATGATCATAAATATACAAATTAAAAGAGGCTGTTTACCAAAAGGAATTTCCTTTCGCAAAACAGCCTCTCTGTATTATTTCAATAGAACGTTTACCAAGTAAATTGCCCTTCCTGGCGAATATCGCGAGAAGAACTACCTACTAGAATAGTAAAGGTACCGGGCTCCAACACCCATTTATTCTGCTTGTCATCGTAGTACGAGAAAGCATCTTCGTCTAGTTCAAATGTCAAATTTTGGCTGGCACCAGGTTCTAGTTTAACCTTCTGGAAGGCTTTCAGCTCTTTAGCAGGGCGCTCCAAGTTCGATTCATCATCTTTTACATAGACCTGCACTACTTCTGCACCTTTGACATCTCCTGTATTGGTAACATCCAGGCTCACTGTTACAGTTCCATTTTCTTTGGAAACCGTTAAATTATCGTAGCCGAAAGAGGTGTAGGAAAGTCCGTGACCAAAAGCAAACGCAGGTTCCACCTCGTAAGAATCGAAATAGCGGTAACCCACAAAAATGCCATCCGTATAATCCTGCTCTAGCGACTCAAACCCAGTAACGGCCAGCTTATGCGCAGGACTGTCTTCCAGTTTTACAGGAAAGGTCATCGGTAATTTTCCTGAAGGATTCAGGTTCCCAAAAAGGATATCTGCCAAGGCATTGCCGCCTTCCATACCGGGGTACCAAGCCTGGACAATGCTTTTGGCTTTACCTTGCCACTTGCGCATATCGATTGGTCCACCGCCCATCAGTACAATGACTGTGTTGGGATTAGCAGCTAGAAGTGCCTCTATCAGTTCATTTTGCCCAAAAGGAAGTTCCATGCTTGCTTTGTCGGTTGCTTCTGCATCGTAGGCGTTGTCGTTCCATTCATCGCTAAAACCGTGAATCCAGCCGCCTACGTAAATGGCTGCACCAGCATCCTTGACCTGCGCTACTGCTGCGGCAATGAGGTCTGCATCACTGCCGCCTTCGCGGCTAACGGTATAACCTTCCGCATAAGAAACGGCCGTGCTTTCGCCCAAGAGGTTTTGTAATCCATCCAAAGGCGTCACCTCGTAGAAAGCTTTTACTTGAGAGCTCCCCCCCGCTCCGGCATGCTTACGAGTAGCATTGGCACCTACGACCGCTAACGTTTTGGTCGCCGATTGATCTAATGGCAACATACCGTCGTTCTTGAGTAAGACGATCGCTTCGTCGGCAATCTGGCGAGCAATTCTTTGGTGCTCCGGCGTATTGTAAGCACCAGGATCACGTTCGCCAAAAGCATTAATACGGTACATGGTCCGCAACAGACGGCGTACTTTCGCATCAATGAGCGCTACATCAACCGTACCGTTATTAACCAAGGTAACGACCGTATCGCCCATGTGGAATTTGCTATAATCTGGATCCCCCATAGCCAGCATGGGCAGATCGGAGCCCATTTCGAGGTCGATCCCGGCGTTGACGGCTTCCATCGTGTTTTTAACCGCATTCCAATCACTGATAACAGCACCATCAAAGCCAAATTCTGTTTTCAGGATACCATCTAGCAGGTATTCACTGTGCGCACAGTAATCGCCCCGAAATTTATTGTAGGCAGCCATTACCGTGTAAACGCCACCTTCCTGCACGGCAGCTTTGAAGCCAGGGAGGTAGATTTCGTACAAAGCACGGTCGCCCATCTCTACGTTCACTTGCTCGCGCTCGTATTCCAGGTTATTGGCCACAAAGTGCTTGGCACAAGCGGCTACGCCTTGGTCTTGTACACCTTTGATGTACCCTACGGTCATCTCAGCATTGAGGTAAGGGTCTTCCGTCAAGTATTCAAAATTACGACCATTGAGTGGGCTACGAATGATATTGAGACCGGGGCCCAGAATAACGTCCTTGCCGCGATAATTGGCCTCGCTGCCAAGAACACTACCGAAGGCATAACCAAGATCACGGTTCCAGGTGGCAGCCAAGGCGGTACCTACAGGTAAATAGGTGCTACTATCTCTTACACCTTCGTCTTTCACCCAATCACGGCCGTGCTCGTGGCGTACACCATGAGGGCCATCCGACATAATGAGCTCAGGAATACCCAAACGTTCTACCCCACCGCTTGTAAAAGCAGAACTGGCGTGAATCATGTGCACTTTTTCTTCTAATGTCAACTGGCTCATGAGTGAATCAATGGCAGCTTCTATATCAGGTGCTTTCTCGGTTTCTTCCTCGACGGGAGCAGCAGGTGCTTCGCACGCCAAAAACAGGAATGGAAGGGCTATCATCCCCAGGAAGGCATAATTTCTCAAGGAGTGGATCATACGATGATTAGGTTTTAAATTTTGGTAATGCACACTCACTAACACTTAGTGTTGTATTTACAAGAACCAAAGATAAGCGCTTATTTCGAAATATTATTCTTCAAACTTCACTGCTTGCATAAGATAATTGCATTACAACTAAAGTGAAAGGTGCCGTACTGGTAAGCGCCCGCAAGCTTTAGCAAGCCCCTTAACCCTCAGCCTTTGCCCATTTTATCGTTGGTACGATCCATTCCGGCAAGGGCTTAAACAGAAATCCGTGTCCAAGCCCCGTGTTTAGTTCTATTTCTTCAAATCGAGGGATAGGTAGGTTTGATGTCTCCTTACGGCGAATGGCCGATACGCCAAAGCGATCACTACACTCATAGATCGTCAGGATATTACCACAATAGTTAATTTCCGGAATTTGTTCAATGTCACTGTCTTGAAACGAAGCTACAAAAACGAAGCTTAATTGTGGATTTGCGGCAAGCGTAGAAACATACTGCGCAATATAGCCTCCTTTTGAAGTACCCACTATCGTGATATGATCTGCCGGTACACCCAAGGTTATCAGGCTGTCAATTTGTCGAACAACTGCTGAAGCATAGGTGCGGGCATTCGTATTTGGTGGCCGTTTTTCGCTAACAACCTTTAAGCCTGCATTGGCAAAAGCAGTTTTGATCTCTTCATATTCCGTTCGGCCATACTGGAGGTGTTCTGCTTCAAGCGGATGATCCTCCAGGAAGCGGTTGTGAAGGAAAAACAAATAACGTGGTGCTTCCTTTGACTGGCAAGCAAGGAAGAGAATGCCCAGTAGTAGCAATAGGAAAACACGCTGGAAGGAGAGAATTCTTTTTATCATCGTAGGCTAAAGTTAAGCACTTGCCCTGGAATTTCACGAACTGCTTTTGGCTTAGGTCTAAAACCTTTACACCGCTCCAACCCTTACACTTTTACCTCTTGAAAAGCTTATTTCTTCAAGCGAAGCGAATACACCGATCTGTAATGTTCTGGGTTTTGAAAAAAGGCATCCAGTTGCTCGCGGGTTTCTTTTTCAACGAAAGGCATCAGCGGTTGCTCTACCGCAAAGAGGTGGCCAATCGATTGGCGAATCTTGTGATCCCATTGCTCGTAATAGTTGTCAAAATCTTCGGGCTGAATGACTTTGCGGCAGCCCGGTTCTCCACAGACGAGGGTCATTGGGTAATCGAGGTTAAAGATGCCGTATTCGTCGGTGATTTGTTCTCCCTTTTTGATTTCGCGGATGGCAATTTCAAAACCGTAGCCCGTACTGATGGTATTGCAATTGCAGCAATGATTGACGTATTTGGCAAAATCCCAGCTAATAATCCGATTGCCTTTTTCATCAATGTAGGAATACTTCTCAACGACCTCTTGCATTTCTGGTGTATGCAATAAATAGTCGGTGGGGCTAATCACCAGTTCCAGGCTGTCTTTGACGTAAACGATGGTTCCTTCGGGGATATCACTGGTTGCAAACACCCCGTAACCGATAGATTCACTGATGAATCTAAGCTCCGTATTTGGATGAATCATAGTCGCAATAAATGGTTGAAAGAGACAAGTTATTCGGAGATGTTATTTCTCCTCAAAAATCGGCGCAATGTAGTCTATAAAACAATACGGTGCTTGATTATTTTGCTGATTCATGTGCCATTTCTACTCACGCACGTAGCTTTATATGCTATTATTCTTCTCTCCCCCATCGTTCTCCTCCGACAAATCTTCTGTCAAAGTAGTAACCCCGCCGGCCATGACGTACTTCATTATTTCTGAGGATTTGGCGGCTACTGGCTGCAAATAATGCGGAGGAACAAGAAACAGCTGCCCACTAAACGAGATACTAAAAGGCACATAAACGGTGATCAATTGCTGTTCTGTCTTGAGGAATTTGAGCCCTTCGTCGGTCACAAAACCGAGGCGGCGGATTTCGGTATCGTTGCCCAACTTCACCAAAACCGGGCGGTTAAAACCTTGTTTTTGGCCTACTACGGCCTTGAGCATGTCCTTGACCGAGGTATAGATGGTCTTGATGAAAGGTACCTGCTCTAGTTGGTGATCCAGAAAATGAAAAAAGGGCAGTTTGATGAGAAAACTACCTATGAAGCCCACCAGTGTCACGCCTACCAACATAAGCAAAATTCCCACACCGGGGAAACTGAACCCGAGCAGTTGGTCCAATTCTGTAAAGCTCCAGTACAGCGCGTAGCCTGTGACCGTAATCGGAGTGAGGTACAGGAGGCCCTGGAGAAAATAAGTAGCAACGGTTTTCATGAATGCAGTATTATCGGTTGTCAGCGACGTAGGTGCAACCTACAACAAGCCGTTGGGCAAATTTAGGAGAAAGTTTTTGATGCGGGGAGAAAGAGTTGAATACTTTGTCATAACATTGTACATATGTCTTGTTAATCCAATCACTTCAATCGCCCAGACACATGAGAGAAACCGACGATTATTACTTTTTCTGGAAACACCAATTTGGCCAATGGACACTTAGGAATATGGTAGATGTCGATGGCATAGAATACAATTGCTGTGAGCAATTTATGATGTATAAGAAAGCCATTCTTTTCGGGGATAAAGCAATAGCCCAACAGCTACTTGCTGAAAAAGATCCATCTGCACAGCAGAAAATGGGCCGATTGATTCGCGGATTCAAGGCAGAATTATGGGATAAACATAAGCTCGGAATCGTTTGGTACGGAAATTATTTAAAATTTACACAGCATCCCGATTTGCAAGAAAGGCTATTGCAGACAGGTGATAAAATTTTAGCCGAAGCTTCGCCCTATGATCTCATTTGGGGCGTGGGGCTGGGTGCTAAAGATGATAACATACTGGATTCCGCAAACTGGCGAGGCCAAAACCTGCTGGGCAAAACGCTGATGTCGTTAAGGGCATTACTTGCTGTGACAGCTAAAGACACAGGGCTTTAGGAGTTATCAGTGACGTAGGTGCAGCTTGTAACGAACAGCATATAAACGCGTAGGCCAACAGGCCGGAGCGCGGGGCGCGGAGCGACCGAGGACAAGGGATAAAAAGGAGCGGTAGCGACTGGATAGCCCGGTGCCGATCCCGTCCCGACTAGAAAAGTCGGGGCGGGAGAAGGCATGGCCCCAAAAGCAGAGAATTTTATACTAATTTGCTAGTGGCCTTCTTTCCTAAACCGCTGTTACGACCTCATGGAAAAGCAAAACCCCACGTAATTTTCCCTATCTTTCGGCCCGTCGCAAATACTGGAGTAGTTTGCGAAACTTGGACGCCTACACCCCTTCACTCACCTATAGCATTAATAATGAAAGTATTGGTTACAGGAGCCGATGGTTTCTTGGGCAATAATATTGTCAGGGAAGTATTGGGTCGCGGGCATGAAGTCTACGCATTTATACAGCAAGGAAGACACATCAAGACCTTGGATGAGCTATCGATTACCAAGCGATATGGTGACCTGCTCAATGCCGAGGAGGTCGCTCAAGCGGCCGAAGGCTGCGACTATATTATTCACGCAGCAGCGAACACTTCGATCTGGCCGCAGCGGTCGGAGATTACCCGTAGAGTGAATTACGAAGGTACTTTGAACGTTATCAAGGCGGCTTTGCAGGCCAAGGTGAAACGTATGGTATCGGTGGGTTCGGCCAATTCGTTTGGCAATGGTTCGCTGGAAAATCCCGGCGATGAACGTTCGCCTTTTGCGGCTGGAAAATATGGTTTGGACTACATCGACTCGAAGCGGGATGCGCAGGAAGCCATCATTGACCATGTCGAAAACCATGGTCTTAATGCGGTTATCATCAACCCTACTTTTATGCTAGGGCCATACGACACCAAGCCCAGTAGTGGCGAATTATTGCTGGCCTTGTACCACCAAAAGATACCGGGATATACGGCCAGTGGCCGCAATTTTATTTATGTGAAAGATGTGGCTGTTGCTGCTGCCAACGCCCTGACCATGGGCAAGAGCGGCGAGTGCTACATCATGGCCAATGAAAACTTGTCGTACAAGGATTTCAACCAGTTGGTAGCTGACGAACTGAACGTTCAGCCTCCTAAGCTACTGATTCCAAAGCCTTTTATCTTGCTTTACGGTGCAGTTTCGCAAATGTGGGCTTACCTGACGGGCAAGCCACCGGTGGTGAGTTATGCCGTGGCGCAGATAAGCCTGGACACCAATTATTACACTGCTGCTAAAGCAGTAAAAGAGTTAAAACTACCACAAACGCCCATCAAAATCGCCGTTCGTGAGGCCTTTAATTGGTTTCAGGAGAATGGTTATCTCAACAAAGTGTAAATGAGTCAGTCAACATTAGCAGGAAAAGTAGCCATTGTTACGGGCTCAAGTATGGGTATTGGTAAAGCGGTAGCTATCGCGTTGGCCAACAAACAGGTGAAAGTGGTTTTGAATGGTCGCAACCTGGAAAAGCTTACCCGTACTACAAATGAGCTACAAGCACAAGGTTTGGAGGTATTTCCCATCCAGGGAGATGTGGGCATCTACGAAGATTGTGAACGGTTGATCGCTCAGACTGTCGCCCAATACGGTGCTTTAGACATTTTGGTCAACAATGCCGGGCTAGCGATGACAGGCAGTATTGCCGATGCTCCGGCTGATGCTTTCCAGAAGGTTTTTCATACCAACATTCTGGGAGTCCTCTACCCTACCAAGGCGGCGATTCCTCATTTGAAAGCGACCAAAGGGAGCGTCGTCTTTTCGGGCAGCATCGCTGGCTTTATGGGTATCCCCAATTACTCGGCCTACTCGGCCTCGAAAATGTCGCTGACGGCTTTGGTGCAATCACTCAAGATAGAGCTGGCTGGAACGGGTGTTCATGTAGGGATCAACTACATCGGTTTTGCCGAAAACGACCCCACCAAAACATACCTCAACGAGCAGGGCGAGGTGGTGACCATGCCAGTGCGCGACCAGTTTAAAAAGATGCCGGTAGAGGAAGTTGCTCAATATTTTGTGAGCGGCATCGAGAAGCGGAAATACAAGCAGACCCTTTCTTTACTCGGTAAACTAACGGGAATTATGCCGCGTTTCTTCCCCCGTATTTTTGAATGGGCTATGATCAGGAAGCATTTGAAAAATGGTTGATGGTTGAAAACGGATTCAATATTAACGACATGGCTGGTTTGTTTACAGGGTTTAATGTTTTGGGTGCATGGTTTTTGTATGCCTTGCTTACCTTCTTTTTTGGGAAGAGAAAGAAAAGCCAGAATGTCTCGTTCATTCTGGGTATAGTTGGCCTTATATTCCTATGCTCCTTAATTGTGGAGTATGGAATCGCCTGGTATTCAGGCTACCTTGAGGAACAGCTAAATACGCTATTGGCAATTTTTGGGGCTTAATAATATGGTTGGTTGTAATTGTTGTATTGAGCCTGATCAACGGTGTAAAGGTTGAGTGAGTGTAAGGGTAGAATGTTCAATGTGACCTGTTTGGGCTGAGACTTATTTGGGCTTTAATTCACAACCCACCCCAACCCCTCCCTAGTCAGGCGAGGGGCTTTTGAATCACTTATCTCTTGATAATCAATATTTTATGAATTAAAA
Source organism: Lewinella sp. (assembly GCF_050633125.1). Classification (NCBI taxonomy): domain Bacteria; kingdom Pseudomonadati; phylum Bacteroidota; class Saprospiria; order Saprospirales; family Lewinellaceae; genus Lewinella; species Lewinella sp. The sequence goes on along the minus strand of NZ_JBOEFX010000006.1, from coordinate 18,058 downwards.
TCCTCCCTCCATCACAAGGGAGAGAATTAGAGGGTGGGTCGTGAACACAAGCCTAAAGTCGTCACTCTCCTTTAATATCAGATTGTGCAGCCTAAGTGTAAGGGTGTAAAAGTGGCCGTATCTATAGATTAAATTCACGAATTCGACAGCAAAGACAATGGAAATTTGATTATCCTGTTCTTACAGTATAATCAAATTCCCATTCCTTCATGTATAAATGGACAATCACGTCTACATTGTCATCTTCAAACAATAGTTGCCACATCCCGCTTTCTAATTCTCTCAAATCTATGGCTTGCAAGCGAATCTCCTTGTATGATCCACCCTCTTCATACCAATCATCAAATTCGGCTTTGACATTATTTTGGATTAAAGGATAAATTAACTCCACCCATTTTTCATCCATCAGTGACAGAAAGGATGCCTGAAAATCCGTAAATTCTTGAAATGAATTTATCCGAGATCCAAAAAGTAGATTACCATAATTCTTCCAAGTGGTCTGCCGAATTGATTCAATGGCATCTGATGCATATCTTTTTCTTATTTCTTGGATGAAATTCATTTTCCATTTCTTTAATTACGAATAACCACTATTCGCTCTACGCGCCGGAAACTGTCATTTGACAAAACCAACAGGTATACGCCTGGAGGGAATGTGCTTAAGGAGAGCTCCTGGCTTATTGTCCGCACTGCTGGCATTTTTAGCAATGCTGCTCCATTAATATCATACAGTTCCAAGTCGTAAGACCAACTATTGGCATTATCATGCTCAATAAATAAACGGTCGGAACTAGGATTTGGGAAAATCCGCAGGGTGGCTGCTTCCGGGCTTAGCGTATTGGTAAGCATGACGGTATAGCTTTCTGTAAATGTACAGCCATTGGCATCTCGAACTGTCAGTGCTATCACTTGACCTGCCTGTAAGCCGTTAAGCGGATTGTTTGTACTGTCATTGCTCCACTGGAAACTGTATGGCGGAGTGCCTCCACTTGCTAAAGCCGTAGCTTGTACGTTTTGCTGAGCGTCAACAGAGAAGTTGACGATAGCTCCCAAGTTGGCCGGTGCCTGTATCTGGACACTAGCTGACAAACCACAGCTGGCGGAACTCACATTATAGGTATACACGCCGGTGGAAAGTCCTTCTAAAACAGGGCTGTCGCTGCCATTGCTCCAGGAGATATTATAAGGAAGGATGCCTCCACTAATCAGTAGATTTATTTGCCCGTCATTATCATCTGCACAAGCTGGATCAACGGCTATATAATCGACCTCAAATGGTGGAACAAAAGGCACCTCAAAACTCTCTGTTACAGTACAACCATTGGCATCTGTTAGCACTACATCATACATTCCTGCGGTGAGGTTAGAAGCTACATTACCGCTCTGATCATTGCTCCAGGTCACTTCATAAGGCGGCTGACCAGCGCTTGGCTGGCTTATCGCAATGATTTCTCCATCTCCACAACCCAACAATACCTGAAGGTTGGTAGCTATAGGCGCCTCGCCGAGCAATTCGATACTGCTTTCCAGGCTACAGCCATTGGCATTTGTGATTGTAACAATATAGGTACCCACATCGAGGCTATTCAATTGTGGCCCTGACTGCCCTGTATTCCACATGAAAGTATGGCCTGCATTTCCACCAGCTACTTCCAGGGTAATACTGCCATCTTCCTGTCCAGCACAGGTCGGTTCTTCTACCTCTGTTGCCATTAACTCTACGCTCTCTGATGCTTCCAAGGTTATTTCCTCTGTGGATTCACAGCCCTCTGCCGTTCGGATGTTCAGCATATAAGTGTCAGGACTCAACCCACCGAAAATGGTATTGGACATAAAAGGACCACCTGCAAAGCTGATCTCCAAACCAGGGTCATTACTAATGATTTCGATCAAACCATCGGTATTGGCCGCACAGCTTACCTCGCTAATTTCTATCTCGTATTCCGGGAACGGTAGTTCTTCTACCAAGAATTCCCATACACTTTCACAAGCATTGTCGTCCGTTATGGTAACCACATACTCATCTGGCGTTAATCCATCTAGCGTAGGCGTATTTTCAGGCGTATGCGCCCATTGATAGTCTATTGTAGCTTGATCACTTGTCAAAGTAATCGTACCATTGGGTTCACCTGCACAACTGGGGGTCGTGAGTACTTCTATCGTCGGTAAGTCGTAAAAACTTAATTCAACATTTGCTACCGAATCACAGCCATTAGCAGCGGTGAAAGTCGCGGTATACAAACCGGGTTCATTTTGGGCTTCGCCAAAGATGACCGTGCTCTCTCCTTCACAAACATAGCGTTCCTCATCTGAAGAAGTGGGTGCTAATACATCGAGGTAGTAGACTTGTGTAGAGTCACAACCATTACTTGCCGTAAAGGTCGATTCGTAAGTACCACTGGCATTTTCCAAACTGCCAAATATCTCCACGCTTTCTCCTTCGCAAATATTAATAAAGTCTTCTATTACGATGTGCGCTAAAATACTCAAACTCACTTCATGAACAGAGTCGCAGCCCGCAGTAGAAACAAATGATTCGGTATACACACCAGCATCGCTGATTTCTTCTCCAAAGATGAGGATAGATTCTCCCTCACAAATGCTCAGCATCTCGCTGGTCTCAATGAGTTCGGCAAATACGATTTCTACCGTATGGGTAGAGTCACAGCCATTGCTTGCCGTAAAAGTGGCTGTTGCCGAAGCGTCATCTGTATAGGTTTCGCCAAAGACGGTCACCGATTGCCCGCTACAAGCTTGTATGGTTTCGTCCGTAAAGAAGGGTTCGGCCACTATCAGCGTGATCGTGTGGGTAGAATCGCAGCCCAAGCTACTCTCAAAGGTCTCGCTGTATTCTCCGGCTTCGCTGACTACTTCACCAAACAGTTCAATGCTTTCGCCTGTACAAATTTGGGCCATATCAGACGTGTTTACGACATCAATCAGTGTGACCGTTACCTGATGGATAGAATCACAACCTGCTGCTGACAGGAATGTCCCTTCATAAGTTCCAGCCTCACTCACCTCTTCACCAAACAGCACAACACTATTACCGGAACAGAGTGAAAGTGCTTCTGAAGTCTCTATTTGGTCCGTCACTGTTAACACGACGGTATGGGTGGAATCACAGCCATTACTGGTAACGAAGGTCGCCTCGTAGGTGCCACTGGTGTTTTCCATATTTCCAAATATTTCCACGCTTTCACCCTCGCAAATGTCAATGAGTTCTTCGATGGCTACGTGCTCAAACACCATTAGATTTACCTCATGGATAGAATCACAACCAGCAGCAGAAACGAATGATTCGGCGTACACGCCAGCATCACTGATTTCTTCTCCAAAGATGAGTATAGATTCTCCCTCACAAATACTCAGCATCTCGCTGGTCTCAATGAGTTCGGCAAATACGATTTCTACCGTATGGGTAGAGTCACAGCCATTGCTTGCCGTAAAGGTGGCTGTTGCCGAAGCATCATCTGTATAGGTTTCGCCAAAGACGGTCACCGATTGCCCGCTACAAGCTTGTATGGTTTCGTCCGTAAAGAAGGGTTCGGCCACTATCAGCGTGATCGTGTGGGTAGAATCGCAGCCCAAGCTACTCTCAAAGGTCTCGCTGTATTCTCCGGCTTCGCTGACTACTTCACCAAACAGTTCAATGCTTTCGCCTGTACAAATTTGGGCCATATCAGACGTGTTTACGACATCAATCAGTGTGACCGTTACCTGGTGAATAGAGTCACAACCTGCTGCTGACAGAAATGTTCCTTCATAAGTTCCAGCTTCACTCACCTCTTCGCCAAACAGCATCACACTATTACCCGAACAAAGTGAAAGTGCTTCTGAGGTCTCTATTTGATCCACTACCGTCAGGACGACAGTATGCGTAGAATCACAGTCATTAACAGAAGTAAAGCTGCCCGTGTAGGTGCCACTTGTACTTACTTCCTCACCAAAGAGTTCTACACTTTCTCCGGCACAAATTTGGAGCATCTCGTCGGTATTAACCGGACTAAACACAGAAAGGGTAATACTGTGGGTAGAATCGCAGCCATTTTGCCCATCAAAAGTCGATTGATAGAGACCTGCTTCGGTAACGACCTCGCCAAACAACTCAATTTCTTCGCCTTCACAAATGGACAATTCTTCTTCCGTTTGCTGACTTTCAAATACGATTAATTCAATCTGTACCAAAGAGTCGCAGCCATTCACGCTAGCGTAGGTGGCGGTGTACATTCCTGGTTCATCCACCTCTTCTCCGTCAATGGTAACGCTCTCTCCTGAGCAGATTTCTATCGTCTGAGAGCTCATCAAATCTTCTTCATTTACCACATCTACCATAACGGATGTATTGCCCAATTCCAGGTCGCAATCAAAAGTATTGACGGCGCTTACCAAGCTGTATTCGGTGGCTAGTTCCGGATAAAGTACTAAGATATCTGCCAATGTAAAATCGACTACCGTTTGCGGTTCACCATTTACCTCTAATATCCAACTAAAGCTACCGCCCCAGGCAATATCCCCCGAAAGGGATAGCTCAACACCATCTCCCGGGCACAATACAGAGCGATTGACTTCCAGGCTTAAAACCACCTCCGGGCAACTGGGCACAAAGGTTAAACATTCGGCAAATGGAGAGGTATTATTATCACTATCAGTGGCAGTAGCTGTCAATACTTCATCCCCTGTTAAATTCAGTCCATCCAATATCCAATTGCCATCGGGATCAGCAAAAGTAGTATTGAGGTACGTTTTCCCTTGGCAAAGCACATTGAAAGCACAGCTGCCATCATGCGCCAGGAAAACTTCGATCAGGTCACCAGGTGCGGCGGTACCGTATAATTCATTTTCGTTTACTTCCGTTAAAACAGGTGATGCCTTATCGCCGTTAGCACCATTTCGTAATTGTATGCCGCCATTGAATCGGTTACAGTAAAAGCTGTTTTGCGTAATCCGGTGCGATTGGCCATCGCCTTGGATGCCATCTATATTCACCCCCCACCAGTTATCGTACATGGTATTGCCTGCTATCAGTATCCGGTTAGCTCGGGATGTCTGCACGCCATTGCGGAGATTGAACATTTCATTGCCTCGAATTTCCACATCATCAGTGGTTACATAAACACCAGTGGCCTGCGACGGACTGCTAATCGTATTACTGTCAATAAGAATCTGACTAGCACTGGCTAGAACCGTGATCATACGTTGCCCATCAAAACCAGAAAGGGTATTATTTCGTACTAACCCACTTCGCCCTCTGATATCTATCAACTCGCGAAAATCTTCAATTTCATTGTTTCTTATATTGAAGTTAGTTGACGTTTCCTCCAGCAGGATCGCTCGGCCAAAACCTGGGCGGGCATGAAATAGGGTAAAGCCTTGAATCGTATTGAAATTACTGGCTACTGTAAACAATGGCTGAGTATCATCAAACACAATGATACGTTCACCAGCACCATCGATAAGGATATTGTCATCTACAATTGAAGGGAGTGCCCCATTAATAAAGAGCGTATCATCCAGCGCCAAGTCAAATACGATTGTATCCAAATCAGCTAGCGCATTGGCACAGTTAATAGCTTGGCGCAAGCTCCCGGCTATACTATCTTGGGTAGTCGTTACCGTAAAGGTGGTACCCTGTGGGCAAACGGAGACTTCTGTACAAAAGCTAGTCAGTTCCTCCGAAGCAAATTCTCCACCGGCAGCATACACTGCCCCTGTTGAACCTTGTAGCACGTAAGTACCCAGGCCGAAGATGCAACAGATACCGTCATTACCGCTGTCCATAATGCGGAAATCATAACATCCATCTGACAAACAGTAATCATATTGAAGGGTTGCACCATCCGGAATATCAGTGCTACCGGCACCGGAATGCACAACCATTCCATCTCCATCCAGAATTTCCCAGCTTGTTTCCTCTGGACGGTCATCAAAGGTGATAATGAAGTTGAGTACATTTTCCAGACAAGCAAGACAGTCGGCGTTCTCCGTACAATCGGGATCATTACAATCTACTAGTCCATCCAAATCATTATCTATACCATCATAGCAATTTTCCTGGACAACACCGTCACAAATATCGATGCTCGTTTCAGAAGTAAATACTCCACCGTTGGCGATAATCATGCCATCGACATCCGTTAGGGTATAGCCTCCTTCTCCATAATTACAACAGATACCGTCTCCTCCACTATCGAAGATGGTTAAAGTATAGCAAGCTTCATCCAGGCAAAACTCTTCGGTGATGGTCTGCCCGATCAAATTATTAGCATAAGCCGTTCCACTCTCTACCACATCGCCATCTTGGTTGGTCAGCTCCCAGGAGGTCTCTGTAGGGCGATTATCAAAAGTGAGGCTAAAGTTGAAAACACTTTGTTCACAAGGTAGGCAAGCTACATATTCATCACAATCGGGGTCTTCACAGTCCGTCAGGCCATCAAAATCATTGTCAAAACCATCATTACAAACCTCCGGACTGGGTTCGCAGGGTGATAAGCATTCTGCATTATAGACGCGATCACGAATCAGATCACCAGGTTGTGGACCGAAGCCAAGCGCTAAGTCAATGCCTACGCCAACTAAATGACAATAACTCATGACCGTACCATCAACAGGTAGTCCGGCGTTTTGATTACAAGGTTGATTGGTACCATAACCCGCCTCGATACCACAACGATCAATAGCGGTGTTATTACCATTCCAAACACAATCATGGGTGTGCCGTGATCCTAAATTGTGTCCTATTTCATGGGTCACGACCTCTACAGACCAGGAATAAACCGGAATATCATTGTAATTAGGGTTGATTCCGGAGTAACCATGCTTGCTATAAAAAGTGCTACAAAGTACATCTAAAGAAGCGATACCGCCCCCGCCTTGGTAACCGACCAAATGAGCGAGATCACCATTGAAGTCTAAGCCGGTTGCTGTCCTAAATTGCGACAAGTAGTTGGACGTTGAAGGGCCAGTATAGGGATCTGTTTGATCCCAAACCACTAGTTGGTGAATATTCAGATTGATAGCTTCATTGAAATACATCAGGCTAATCTGATTAAATAAGCCCGTAATATAATCCGTAGTATTGGCCACACCGCCTTTGTCAACAGTGATATCATTGTCAACCTCCACATACATCAGCACACAATTACCGGGATTCGTCGAGCTTCGATTGATAACTGCCTGGTGATCTACCTCAAAATCAACAGGCTCATCAACGCCACACTCAAAATCCAGGGCGGCATTCAAATCTTCTTGCCGATAAAGCAGGTGGCGACCTTCCGGATCATCCTTCAAGGCTGCAATATTGTACGCTCCAGTCTCACTCATGATCATACCAATCATTTGCTCATGAAAAACACTGATCGAAACCATCGAATGTACTTCTCCTTCTACCATCCCCCAGTAGTGATGCGCATCCTGTTCGGTAGGCGTATACGATCTTCTGTCTTGATTATATACCGCAAACGAAGGACTTTGGCTTCTAGCAGGAATCAGTAAGAGATTACGGGTTTGCCCGTCAGGAAAAAGGAATGGCAAGCGAATGCGCCCCGTTCTACGAAGCAATAATTCGTCTATATCTAGCTGTGATAATGTAAATGTAATACCATGGTCCAAAGCGGGGTTGGCTTGGCGAAAAGATGCGTTTATAGGGCTGGCCTCTGTTACCAAATTTACGTCTTCAAAAGTGGCTAGAGGGTAGTCACTAACGGTAGATGTAATTATATTCTGGGATTGAACTGTCATCGCCAACAGGCTCAACAGAAGTAGTAGCGCTATATTCTTCATGGATAGTTGCTAAGAGCTTATTTTGTGCAATACAATAAGAGTGAGTGAACAAGATAAGAAAATTCTTTTTTGGGATTGATCGTTGGGGATTGATGGTTGATGGAAATTTGGGCACGCTAAATACTTCCGACTTCCCACTCCCGAACTCCGATTTTGCACAAAACCTCTCTTTCCCTGCGGCACGCATCCCGAAACGGCGCCTTTATTGACAATGAAAAGGGTTGGGGGATGGGGCTAGAGGATCGTTGACAAGTGTTTTTTACACAAGGTTTTACGAAAGTGGACTGCAATGTGTAGCCTAATAGTGTATTGCTCATTCTACGATGGAACTATTCGGACAAATTACTTATTTCTAAATTTGAAGCTCGCTTAAAAAGTGTCCAGAGTAACATTGATTCAAATACTTCCGACCTCCGATTTTTAGACACTCTTCCGTTTCGCTGTTGCAAAGTCAAAATGCAATTCTTCTCGCATGATTTTACGCGTCAGGCTATCTTGGTTGGTAAGCGGCTGGTCGCTGCTTTTCTTTTCCTCAATGCGTTTCAACTCTTCCATATTGGCAACAAACTTGGGCTTTTTTACCATCTTTTCGTTGATAGAACTCTGCTTCGTTTTGAGAATTTTGAGGCAATGGAAATAATGTTGAAGAAAGAATTGATTGTAAAGTGATTTCTGGCCTTTGTCGTTTCTCAGTTCGTCAATAAAATCCCAGATATAGTCTAACTCACCCATTGCCTGCCACACGACTTCGATGTTGGAAGGGATATCAATGTTGCCAAATAGTTCTTCTGCTTTCTCTAAGAACACTTTCTTTTTCTCTAGTGTAATGGCTTCTTCTTTTTTGCCTTCCGTCACTTCCGTAAACAGGGTACGCATCCGGTTAGCCAGCGCATCCTGGTAATTTTGCAGGTTAGAAATCTTCAGGTAACTGCACTCAAATTCTTCAATCAGCACCGACAGGTAAGCAATCATATAGGTCAGACTGACCTGTAAGTAATCCATATTTTTCACCAGCTCTCGGTCTTCAGCGTGGGCCAGTTTGCGTTTAAAATCCTGTAGGGAGATCAGGCTGGGCATGATCCGATTGCGAATTTGTTCACCGTAGGTTTTGCCAGACTTGTGCGATTTTATTAAAATACGCGCCAACTCTACATGATCGTGGGCTTCCTGTAGCTTGTTTTGCATTTCCCACCGGAAGAGCTTGTTCTTTTCGCGCTTGTCTTGCCAGTCTTTCACTCGTTCCTTGGCTTCTTCTTCCTCCTTTTTCATTTCTTCAAAGATGAAGTTGATCAGGGTTCCTAACCCTCCACCAATCACGACCGTTCCAATCATCGTTTCGCCAATATTCATCAACAAGTCTGCGAATTTAAGCCAAACTTCACTCTCGAGATGGCCCTCTTCTACCAGGTAGTAAATCAACAAGGAAGCTACTATTACAGCCACCAATACGCCTATCGCAAGCACCACGTAGGACTTATAGCGGCGGAGTAACTTTATAACTTTATCAAAATTCTTACTAGCCATAATGGGTTCGGTTTTGCCAAGGCCTGGCAGTCACAATTCACCAAAGATAATTGAAAATTGCAATGGCTAATGGGATTATACCACAATCGCTTATCTTCGTTATATGAAAAATCGCAACTCCTTTCTCCTCGTATGTTTGGTCTTCGCCTTTGTACAACTCAATGCCCAATACTATCCAGAAAAATGGGAATGGGAAGAGCGGACGCCAGCTTCCCTCGGTTTTGACGAAGCGCTACTCGATTCGGCAGTAAGCTTTGCGCTAAACAACGAATATAGCGGACAAAAAGACCTGCGGCTCGCTATCCTCGAAGGTTTCAGTCGTGAGCCGGGGCATGCACTCCAAGGGCCCACCAAAGAGCGAGGTGGCCCCGCCGGAATGATCATCAAAGATGGTTATATTGTAGCGCAGTGGGGCGACTTGCAGCGGGTAGATATGACTTTCAGTGTCACGAAAAGTTACTTGTCGACCATGGCAGGGTTGGCTATTGAAGATCAGCTTATCCAATCGGTGAAAGACCCCGTAAAGAATTACGTCTGGGACGGCACTTTCGATGGCGAGCACAACAGTAAAATTACCTGGGAGCACCTGCTACACCAAACCTCAGACTGGTCTGGCGCACTCTTTGGCCTCTATGATTGGGCCGACCGCCCTGACCGCAAAGGCTCCTACGACGAATGGCGCTACCGCGAATTGCACGAGCCAGGCACGTATTACAAATACAACGATGTGCGCGTCAATGTACTGGCATATTCACTGCTTCAAGTATGGCGTCGCCCCCTCCCGCAAATCCTCAAAGAAAGGATCATGGACCCTATCGGGGCCAGCACAACCTGGCGGTGGTATGGTTACGACAATACTTGGGTCAATATAGATGGCATAGAGATGCAATCTGTCAGTGGTGGTGGCCATCACGGCGGCGGGGTTTTCATCAATACACTGGACCACGCCCGCCTGGGCCTCTTGTTTGCCCGCAAGGGACAATGGGCTGGCCAACAACTGATCGCAAAATCCTGGACAGACATGATTCAGACGCCCACCCCGGCCAATACCAGCTATGGCTATATGTGGTGGCTCAACCAAGGCGAACGCGCCTGGGAAGATGTCCCCGGCCACCTCTACTACGCCGCCGGCTTTGGGGGCAATTTCATCGTGGTAGATGAGCAAAACGACCTCGTGATCGTCACCCGCTGGCTACAGCCTTCAGAGATTGGGGAGATGGTGAGGAGGGTTTATCAAAGTCGGAAGTAGGAGATCGGAAGTCGGAAATGGGCTCCGTAGGAATGCCGCATAGCGATCCCTTCGGCGCCTTCGGTAAAATCGGAAGAGGAAAGTTGATTAATTCAGTGCTTTATACCTCGCACTCCGCACAAACCCGCACCTCGCACCAAAGTCGGAAGTATAAAACTTTCCCTTTTATTTCCGACTTCACACTTCCGATTTTGCCATAGGCATCCCACGTAGTGATCCCTACGGGGCCTTCGGGGCCGACCTCCCAATGGTCATAACCACGTAAAAAACAGTCATTTAAGGCACAAATTGTACTTTTAACACTTATTGCTGAAAAATTTGAATAATAAATTCGATATTTGAAGTGTTACTTTCGCCGCTACACGCCGTTATGCGTGTGACTTTAGCCGAAACAATACGTCATCAAGCCTTTTTTATGTCAAAAAGTTTATTGTTTTTTTCTGTTTTCTTCGCCTGCATGCTTTTTGGTAATTCCCCAGCAACTACGATTAGTCCAATGATTGAAGAGGAGGTCATCGAAACGACTCCTTTCCAACCATTGCGTAGTACAGCTGATGCGGATTTACAAACAGCCTTGGAAACCGTCCTCAATCGCAATCCACAATGGCGCTCACTGATTAGTAACAAGAGAATGGCCGTCAGTCTGGTAGACATGACACAAGCTGATGCCCCTCGCCTAGCTGGTGTTAATGGCGACCATATGATGTACGCCGCCAGTTTACCGAAAATTGCAGTCCTCCTGGCGTCTATGGATGCGCTCGAAAAAGGCGAACTCATTGAAACACCAGAAGTAAAGAGTGATATGCGGCTCATGATCGCTCGCTCTAACAATGCAGCAACTACCCGCATGATTGATCGCTTGGGGTTTGCCAAAATCCAAGCGGTGATGACCGACCCCGCTTACAAGCTCTACGATCCTGAACAAGGTGGAGGCATTTGGGTAGGCAAGCGCTACGGCAGTGGCGGCGGACGTAACCCTGACCCCATCAAAGGACTCAGCCACGCTGCTACTACGACTCAGGTATGCCGTTTTTACTACCTGATGGCACAGAAAAAATTTGTTACGCCGGAACGTTCAGAACAGATGATGGACATCATGGCTGATCCGGAGTTGCACCACAAGTTCGTCAACACCTTGGATCGGATAGCTCCTGATGCGACCGTATTCCGCAAGTCTGGCTCCTGGAAAACCTACCACTCTGATTCAGTGATGGTAATGGGCCCCAACCGCCAATACATCCTCTCTGCATTGATTGATGATGCTGGCGGCGAAGTTATTTGCAGAGAATTGGTAACGGCTATCGAACAAGCATTGGCCAATGCTCCAGCGCAGTCTTAGAAGCGACCAACCGAACTTTTAACAAAAGCGGTTCGTTATGCAAAAAGCGTAACGAACCGCTTTTTATTTAACGAATCCTCACTAATTTCCTACGGATACTGGAGAAAGTTGTTGATTATTTGAGAATTTCCGTAGGTTCGGCCTGAAACGACGATTATCTGAAATCGGTCTATTTTAAACCCCACAAACCACGCTCATAGATGTCGGTTCCCCAGCTCAGAAGGAAGCTGCAAATGCACGAAGGAGAAGGCCGTCGCCTCTTTCCATTGCTTTTTCTGATGTTTCTGACGCTCACCAACCTCATCCTGTTAAAGTCTACGGCGAGTAGCCTATTTTTAGCGGAACTCGGTGCCGAACAATTGCCCATTGCATTTTTATGGGTAGCGATTACAGCTGCAGTCAGTACCTTAATTTTCTCGGTGCTTACCCAACGATTTTCACTCACCACACTCATTCAGTTCACCCATGTGGTTACGGCTAGCATAACAGTTTGGTTTATGCTGTTGCTCAAATTTGGCGAACCTGGGCGTGGGCAGTTGTATATCTTCTACGTGTGGAGCAACCTCTTCGGCGTTATTACCGTTTCGCAGGTTTACCTGCTGGCAGGCGAGTTATTTGGTATTCGAGAAGCCAAAAGGCTCTTTGTATGGGTGGGTGTTGCAGCCATTAGTGGCGGTGTTTTTGGTGGTTACCTTACCAGTGTCCTGGCGACCTTCCTCAGTGGTACAACCCTCCTCAGTACGGCGGCGGGGCTGTCAGGTGCCTGTATTATCGCAGCACTTTACCTCCGGCAATTTTCCCATATACCGCAAACACAGGAAGTCAATTCTCTGTCTGTTGTTTGGCGGGAATTCTGGTATCCTTTCCAATATTTCCGACAATCACATTACCTTCATTTAGTAGCAGGTATTGTATTTCTTGCTGTCATTGTCGCCAAGCTCGTTGAATATCAATACAGCAGTTTTGCGTTGGAAACCTACAAAGATGTGGAAGACCTTGCGGCCTTCTTTGGCTTTTGGTTGTCGACAATCAGCCTGCTCTCACTAGGTGTCCAGCTCTTGTTTACCAAATATGCACTGAAGAACATAGGCGTTAGCAAAAGTTTGCAAATGCTCCCCCTGGGCTTGCTGGCAGCAATGTTGATCCTTTTGTTTTTTCCGCTCCTTTGGGCGGTTGTTATTGCTCGGGCTATCGACGGTGGGTTTAAGCAATCACTGCACAAATCGGCATTTGAGCTCCTACTCTTGCCGCTACCCAATGCCGAAAAGAAATTCAGCAAAACTTTTATTGATGTTTTTGTGGATAGCATTGCTACAGGCATCAGTGGATTACTACTCATCTTTTTTGTACGAAAAGCCGCTTTACCTACAGAGGCAGTCACCTTACTTACGATTGGCTTATTACTGATATGGGTATGGGTAACCGTTCATTTAGGAAAGGCCTATTTGAACACCTTCCGTTTGCGGCTCAATAAACGAGATATAGCAGATGTTGTTCCTGGGCTGAGCTTAAAGAAAAGTAAAATTTTGCCGGGTATGGCGAAATTACTCGAAGAAGGGAGTATTAGCCAAATGAATTATGTCTTAAAAAAGCTACCGAGTGTCGGCCCTCAAGACATTTTTGAACAACCACTGGTACACCTCCTGGATCACCCCCATTCTGAAATCCGGGTGCGGGCAATCACTTGTCTGACAGACTACAAAAGGGTTCGCATTGACAAAAAGATCATGGACTTATTAGAAAATGATCCTTCTATTTCTGTAAAAGTAGAGGCGTTATTTTACCTGGTCCGCCGCCAACCTCACCAGCAGCTTCAGCAATTGGTTGATTTTCTTGATGATGAAAATGATCTACTCGCCGATGTGGCATTACTGACCTTGGTGGCAGAAGTGAGCGGTAATCCCGTTCTATGGGAGAAACTAAAAATTAAGAGCCGACTCGAAACCATGATCGCTACGGTGAGCATGCTCCCCTCCGGCACCCATCGCAATGAGCTTCAACTCATCACCGTAAGGGCCATCGAGGCGGCTCGAGAACCTGACTTCTTCTATAAACTAGAAGAATGGCTACCTTCCTCCAACTTTGATGTATGCAAAGGTATTCTTCAGGCCATGGGAAACCTGAAGGCCGAGCGCTTTTTACCATTCATTTGGGATCAACTAAAGAAAGATCAAGGGGTATTGGCTTCTAATGTTCTCGCTGCTTTTGACGAAGATATACTGCTCCCCTTTTTAGAAGAAAAGCTGCAAAAAGAATCTCCGGAAGAGCTCCATCTTGCGCCACGGATATTAGGCAATTTACCTAGTCCCAAAGCTGTAGCCTTTCTGCTAGATTGGCTAAACTCTCCTGATCAAGCGATCAGGGATGAAGCCATCAATGCACTTTGTAAAATCCAATCGGAATGGCCACAAGTTCGTTTTGACCGTAAGCGCCTTCAGCGCCAGCTACTGGAAGAAGCCTCGCTTTTTCAACGAATGCTGTCTTTGCTCTACGCTCAGCTGCAAGCCTACCCCAATGATGAAGAACACCTGCGCAACGCCCGACGAAATTTACTGGAACTCCTTGAATCCCGCCTTGATCGCAATATCGAACGTATCTTCCGCTTGCTCGACCTACGCTATTCCTCCAACGATTTCCTGACGATCTACGTCAACTTAAAAGATGGACAACCCGATCAGCGTAGCAGTGCTCTTGAGTTCTTGGAAAACTTGCTCGAACCATCGCTCATGAAGCTTATCCTTCCTGTAGCGGAGTTGGTCGTCATGGACCTTTCTGTAAACAGTAAAGACAAAGACCTCCCCTTGAAATTACTGGAAGAAGAAACGTGTTATCGAGAAATTTTCGCCCTCAACGACCATCAACTGAGTATGAGCCTACTCACGTTGATACGGCAGGATAAAGCCAGTCATTATGCCTCGATGGTGCGACCACTACTAAACTCTACGCAGCCACTTTTACGCACCATCGCTCAGGAAACCCTTGAATTTATTGATCCTCAGTAGCCTCTTCAACATCAACCTTCACGATTTCATCAATTTGACCGGCCAAGCGGCGGTGATCGAAATTGGAGTTTTTACTCAGCACATTACTCATTAACACAACGATGTATTTAGCACCTTCAGGTTGTTCCACAATCGCTACCGAGTTCATATAATTGAAGCGATTGCCCGCGTATTTACCACAAGGGCCGCTCTTGTTGGGGTCACAACTGTACAAACTTCCTGATTTGAAATACAAGGCTGCATCGTCCAATGCATCAGAAGCGCCGTAGCGGATACGCCGATCCGTCATATACATCAGACGCTTGATTTCCAGGCTAGAACGAGGGTCTGTCACTCGGCCACTCTCTACTGCGATGAGGAATTTCATCAATCCTTTGGGGCTGCCGATACTTCCACCTTGGCCGGGAATGATGCCAGTTGCACCACGGGTAAACATTTGCCCCAACCGCCATTCTTCCGGCTCAATACCTAGTGAAACAAGCGGACAGCTTACGACGTCAGTGGCCAAATCCATCAACTCTCTTCGAGGCGTATTTTTCAAGTATTCCTGAACGTCCGTTTCATTGAGACAAGGGTACTCCGACTGAAAAACTCGCATCAAAAGTACCTCGCGCCACAGCACCGACGCAGCACCATTGTTACTAACAGAGACCATGTGGTCGGCCCATTCAAAAAGACTAAAACGGTCACTTTCTTTGACTTGCCGCTTGTAATGCTTACCACCTTCCAATTCGTAAAACGGAACAGTATGTTCATCATATACCGCAAACGGCCCACCAGAGACCACCCGCTCTTTGAGCAAAGCTATGCGGTCGTCGAAACTATGCGGATAGATGTTTTCTAACTCACAAAACAGCCCTGCCAACACCGCCAATTTACCCACACTTCCCGGTTGAAAACCACGGGTAGGCTGCCGGTCTGCATAACGTACTGGCCGGCCAGGAGTCACATCAAACAGTGCAACCGAATAACTTTCGTTGAGGTTAGGAAACAGGCTATTGAGTGCTTCCTGCAACTCGGGGTCTGCCTCGGGGTAATCGATTATTGGCCCGTGATCATCATTGTACAAATTGAGGTTGATCTGCTCTGTGATGAGTAAAGCTCCATTGGGGGGCATTTTCTCGTCGAGCTCGCCCAAAATAATCCTTTCCAATTTCAATAATCGGCGAATCCCGCTGTAGAGATAACCGTCAATGGGGTAAGCATAACTTATAGAGGGCACGCTTACCGCCAATACCAACAATACTATTACACAACGTTTCATATTAGATTTTTTGGGTCAAGTCTACCGCTTGGTAGGGTTCATAACGAGGGTTAATGGATTGCAGATAGCCCGAGGCTGCCGCCTGCTTGTTTTCTACAAAGGGGCGAACCTGGAACAACCACAAGTGATCATCTTTAAAGCCCATTTCCATATCATAAGTAATAGCTTCGCTGCCTTCTTCACGAGGGTAATTAGCTTCTACAAAATCACTCAGATTTTTCACAGAAGTGAGGTTCTTGAGGTTCAGTAAGGGCTTCGACAGGCGATCAAGCCCGCGATTGGTTCCGCCAGTTATGGGCAGATAGAGGTAATTGACTTCCCGTGCCGGGCTCAGCATCGCGATGTGGCCGGTAGGGAAAATGGTATAGGTTTCGGCACGCTGGCCATCTACTGCCCCCCCTACTCCACGGCTGAAGGCCGCAGTGATCTCGTCTTCCCTGCCGTTGCTGACATTTTGGGTAATCACCACCCCGGAATAATCAACATTTACACCAGGAATCACCAAAAGGGAAGGATAAACGTTTTCTGGATTATTCAAGTAACGCTGGCGCCACTTGAAGCTCCGTTCGGTATAAGGCGAAATCCACACTTCTCGGATGCCTTGCCATATTTTCTGTTCCTCACGAACATTGAAGATGGTCTTGTTCAGTCCCGCCCCGGTAAAGTCTTTGAGGTCTTCCATATTGGTATCACTCCGCAGAAAGACAGGCAATTCGCCGAAAGGCTGGTTCAAAATACTGGCAAATGAGTCGCGAAACTCCTGCTGAAAACCCGGTAAAAACGGAATGGTTTCCAGTAGAGTACGCAGTTCACCAAGGTGGGCGAGTAAATTGGCTTCAATCTCTTCCTCGCTTTTGCCCGCCGAGCGTTCTTTATCTGCGGTGGCAAATCCTTGCTGCAAAAACGCCCAATAAGAGAGGTCGCGGCCAGGAATGGTCTGCTCCATATGGGCTTTGAACAAGCCAAAGGGCAACACAAAACCTTCCACCACCTGCTCGGGAAACATCTGTTTGAGCTGCCCCAGGTTGGCGGCTTTAGGGCCACACCAACGGCCAGAAGAAGCCGCGTTCAACTCCCGCATGTTGATGATCCGGCGGGTATCCAATTCCATCTTGTCTAAAGGAACCGTCACCCGCTCTTCCTTTCGCTCCGCAACGGCGAAGAGTTCTTTTTCCTGATCCGACATTTTCTTGGCCAATTTCATGATGATGGTACCACCTGGAGAAACAGCGTAGAATACCTCTTCTCCATTCCAGTCTTTCAAGTCATTGAGGTTCTCTTCACTAAGCACCGCGTTGGGGATAGCTAGGTTTCGCGCAAGCAGCTGCACGTGGGAAACCATGTTGCCTTCGGACACCGTAGCAATTCCAGCGACTGGCTTAAGGTCGGCAGGCGGGTGGTCGAAAACATAAATTTTGGTGGCGTCGATCTCCATGTCTTCGCTGGCTTCGTTGATAACCACCAATTCTCCTTTCGCAAAACCAGGGTTTAGGCCACGCATGGTAGACGGATTGCTTAATGCAGCGATATCATTTTTCAAATTGGCTTCCGCTGCTGCGAAAGCACTCAGACGCTCTACCGACATCCCCAGCGGCAACAATACCGATGAGCGAATCAGATCGTCGATGAAGGTGCGTGCCTTGGGTTCTATGCTTGTAAACATCTCCAACTCTTTGCCGTAGAGCGAACGCGCCAGGTTGGTCGACCATTCCAGCAAGCGCCGTGATTGTTCCGCACTGAACAGCAAAGCCCCCAGTGGCATCGTCGTACTATCCGGCACCGACCACTGATCGGAAGAATAACGGTACCACTCCCAAGGGGCGAGGTAGCCACTGGCAGCTGTAGCTTGCTCCAGGTAGCAAATCTCCTCTAGCTGCTCCAAAACAGTAGCGTTTTCC
>NZ_JBOEFX010000005.1:0-55081 GCF_050633125.1 Lewinella sp. | reverse complement strand
AAATTTCCCAACAAGCTCTTAGTTCATGTACATGAAGTCATTTTCTGGGACTCGAACTCTAAAAAACCTAGTAATAACTATTCCAACAGAATCTAGTTCTACATCAATAATAGATTGTGGAGGATAGCTTTCTAGACAAGCATAACACCTTAGCATGTAGGTTAAATTTTCACAATTTTCATTCAATTCCTCTATGAGGCCTGTTGTGTTGTTTTCATGTACAAGTGGGTCGTCTTCAATCGATAGTGGAGGGTACTGTTGGCATAATGAATCTATGACTATTTTAATTGCATCTCTATCCATGATAATAAAGTCTTCCTCAAGTTCTAAGCAGCTAATGCTAGATTGTTCAGGGACTTCATTGTTTTCTTCTTCATAACATCCTGTAAGAAATAAGACTCCTGTTACTAATAATGACAAGTATTTCATATTGATTAAAATGTTTTACGGTACGTGATGTTTGACACGCTTGTCTTTGAATTTGTATCTTACTATTCCCAAATGGGTTCGCTCAACTCCCGAGCTAGCCGCAGTGTGACTAAAGAGAGCATTATTGTGCTAGCAAAGTTGACTATCGTAGGTTAATAAAAAATACTGTCCTCTACTCTTTCAACGGAGTTTACCCAATCTAATGGAATTGTTTCTTCAGGAGCTGACATAATTACAATACCTCCTACTATGGCACAAATCGTATCTCGATCACCGAGGATCGAAACAGCTTTCCATAGCGCATTTTCAAAGCTTGTGGAATAATGAGCAGCGCACCAAATGGAGTAAGGTACGGTATCCTGGCTTTTCATTTTAGTTCCATCTCCAAGTACACTTCTCAGCATCTCAGGATGAGCACTACTTGATAAACTCAGCCCTTTCAATATACTGTATTTTGTGTCTGAATCTGGAGTGTTTTCACCTATTTTAGCGATGAATTCCTTGGGAGATAGGCTTTCTTGTTCTTTTCCTATTCTTGTACTATACATACTTGCTAGTGCAACACCAATAGCTCCACAAATGCCTTCCTTATTTGAATGGGTAACTTCGGCAGATTTCGATGCCTCTTCGATTACTTTTTCAATATCATCATAAAAGTATGCCCCAATTACGGAAGCTCTCATTGCTGCTCCATTTCCCATAGACCCCATGCCATCAAATGCCCCTCTACTAGCGGCCTTCCAGCTTTTTCCTATACCAATCTCTCGCAATATCCTTCTTGCTGTAGCCCCGTATCCCCTATTCGGATCTAGATCATGATTACGAACAAACTCTAGCGCTAATTCAGTTTGGTTTATTTTCCCATTGTTAACTAACTGCTTAAAGACAGAAATGCTCATCACCGTATCATCTGTGAATTCCCAGGTACTGTCTGGAACTTCGCATTGAAATATAGCTTCTTTCATCTTCTGTGTCTCTCCGAAAAAGCTTTCGCCGAACGCATCTCCGATCGACGTTCCAAGCAATGATTTTTTGGCAAGTAATCTTCTAGGGGGCATTTACACTTCAGGTTTTTTTTTACCGTGCTTTCACCACTTTCCAAATTCCGCGCCTCCCATCCACTTCTACGCTTAAGAGGTAGGTGCCGGCGGGCAAGTCACGTAAATCCAACTGCTCGTTCCACTGCGTACTGTACTTCTGGCTTTGCTTGGCCAATAGCTGGCGCTGGGTTAGGTCTAATAAGCGAATTTCTACGGCGCCTTGCCATTCTCCGTTAAGGGATAATTGGAGGATGTCTTTGGCCGGGTTTGGAGAAAGCGTCAGCGCATCCTTCGGTAAGGTGGCTTGGTTTGTGCCCACTACGCCGGTATTGATGATGACGATATTACTGTAGTCAGACGTGTCTATTTCGCTGAAAGCTCGGATTCGGTATTCGTAAATGCGCTCCAGTTCCAATCCTGCTTCTACAAAACTCAGCATGTTGGCTCCTATTTCGGCGTATAGATTGAAGGTGTCTCCTCCGTCTTCGCTACGCTCCAGTTGGAAGCCCGTTTCGTCTGGAGAATTATGTGCCCAACTGAGGAAGTAAGTGGTCTCATTGATTTCTGAAGCTGCCAAGCTGATAGGGCTGGACAAGCCGGCACAGTTGGCTAAAATCATGTTGTTGGTCTCTTCTCTGACTTGTGACATAAGAGGGTAGAAGGAGTCGCCGGGGCAAGCAGTTGCACAGCCATCCCGATGACCGGAGATGTTTTTAAGAATGCCATTAGAAGAGTTATGGTAGCTTTCGCCTAAAGGATCGGCACCAATGTCGCAAGACTTCCAGGCGAGTAATCGCTCTAAACTCTCCAGGGCTTCGCTGGTTGGCTCGATGTCTGTATAATTGCCCATCATACATACGCCCATCGTACCTGTGTTCATTCCACAAAAGTGTGCCCCCAGGATATTGTAGCCACGGCCTTCGTAAAGAACCCCGTTGGGATCAATTAAGTAGTTGTACCCAACGTCTGACCAGCCGTTTCCATTGACATGAAGGTCCCAGATTGCACGAACGATTGCTGCCCAGTCACTGGCACTGTTGGTGCCTGCCGCATGGTGCACAATCATGTGGGTAACATCGGTAGGTGTAGGGGAAGTTTGAGCTGGACAATCGCCAGAGGGGCACCATTCTGCACGGCTCTCGATATCTGGTTCAGGACAAGGGCAAGCAGAAGAATTAACAGGATCTATATTTGCTGTTGGGGCAGGAGTATCTGCCGTAAGGCCAGGGTGATAAAAGTGCAGTGTTGCCGTTTCTAAACTAGAGGCCTGTCGCACTGTTTTTAACTGAAAATAGCGGTGTTCTGCCTTTCCTATATAAAGTTGAGTGATTCCTTTTTCTGTGTTGTGGGAATCCTGGTGGAGCGTTTCCCATTCCGTCCAGTTTTCCAAATCATTCGTGAACCTAAGTTCAAACTCAGGATCAATGTTGCCTTGAGGCCATTCCACAAAAAAGGAAAAGAATGGAAGTTGATCTACGTAAGGTAGTTCTGCAAAATAATTGAGTTCGGTCGCATCACGGGGAAACTCAATAGGAATGGTCATTCTTTGGCCTTGCTGGGCATTGAGGCCTGCAAAAGAGAAAAAGAAAATACTAAAGGAGAGGAGTTGTAATAGCCGCATCGGTTGTCATTTGATTTTAAACTGCTTGAAAATTAGCTTCGCTGATTATTGTCCCTCCTGGCAGTAGAGACAAATCCCAAACGCGCTTGAAGGGGAAGGTAAGTGATTCCTAGATAATACAATAACGCCAAACCACCGTTTGAAACGTTTATTCCTATTGATTTTGTTCGTTGACTTCTTTGATTTAACAAGAAAAAACAAATTTCCACTATGTTAGTTAATAGGGCTGTCAGCCAGGTGACGCATCTTTATTACGGTGGTAAAAAAATAACCTTTAGCTTTAAGGCTTGTTATAGCAACTAAATCAACGTCCGACTTCCTCATCCTTCGGGATGTAGTAACCTGAACACAACGATGGTAATTTCCAACTTGCCCCATTTTCGCTACCTACTCATAGGTAGTTTATTCGTATTAGTCACGCTTTTTTTTAGCCTTGACTCTCAGGCTTCTCGTGATGCAAATGCCTTTCATACTACCGAAGAGTTCGCTTTTTTTACTACACTTACAGATTCTTTACCACGCGGCTACAATGGGCTCTTTGCGGGCTCTGGAGAGTGTGTGCAATGCCACGGCTTTGATACCGCAATGATTGCCAGCCTTGATCCTCAGGGCAATGATATTAACTTGGTCGACGATTGGCGCGCTACCATGATGGCGAATTCTGCTAAAGATCCTTTCTGGCGGGCTAAAGTTAGCCATGAGGTGTTACTACACCCTCAGTATATGGAGGCTATTGAAACAAAGTGTACAACCTGCCATGCGCCATTAGGACATTTTGCTGCTTTTCACCAGGGAGCAGAGAGCTATAGCATTGATGATATGGTCAATGACAGTATCGCACTGGATGGGGTTTCTTGCCTCGCCTGCCACCAACAATCTGAAGAAAATCTAGGCAACGGCCATTCTGGTGAATTGGTTTTTGAAACGGAAAAACTGGCCTTTGGCCCCTTCATTTCGCCATTGTCATCACCTATGCTGGAAGCTAGTCAGTATGAGCCTGTTTATAGTCCTCATATCTCTGATGCTGGTGTATGTGCTGGTTGCCATACCCTGATTACCGAAACTGTAGATTTGGAAGGAAACTTTACTGGGGGTACTTATGTGGAACAAGCCACCTATCATGAATGGCTAAACTCTAATTACGCCGTCGACAATGTTAGTTGTCAGTCTTGCCATATGCCGACTTTGCAAAAAGGGCAGTTTTACCTGGCGGCAGGTTTTGAAACGGTGCCGCGAGACAAGTTTGCCTTACACGAGCTAGCTGGTGCCAATGTCAATATGCTTAAACTGATGCGAGATAATGCCGCTGAACTTCAAATTTCGGCTACGCCGCAAGATTTTGATGCGGTCATTACAGCTACTGAAAACATGCTGCGTTTCCGCACAATGGAGGTCGCACTCACTGATCTTGATCGTACAGCAGATACAGCCTTTGTGGCATTGCGCCTGACCAACATGGCGGGCCATAAGTTTCCTTCTGGTTATCCTTCGCGCCGTGCTTTTGTAAGCCTGGTTGTTCGAACGGCTGAAGGAGATACGCTCTTTCATTCTGGTGAGTATGATGCCAATTATGAACTAACAGGTCATGACGCTTCTTATGAACCTCATTACGCTACTATTCGTTCGGCGGATCAAGTTCAGATTTACGAACAAGTCCTGGGTGATGTTAATAATCAAAAAACAACGGTACTCTTGCGTGCGGCCAGTGCGCTGAAGGATAACCGAATTCCACCAAAAGGCTTTACGCAAAGCCATGCAGTGTACGATACCACTCGTATATCAGGAGAAGCTTTGTTTGATACAGATTTTAATATAAATGAACTGGGCGAAGGTTCTGGTTCCGATGTGGTTTATTACCATATTCCTACTCTGGGATACCTCGATGAACTCGATATTACAGCTACCGTTTATTATCAATCAATGCCTCCAAAGTGGATGGCTGAGATGTTTGCAGAAAGCACTCCGGAAATTGACCTCTTTGTCGAAATGTTTAATGAAGCTGAACGTACTCCCAGCCTGGTTGGCGAAGACGAACTGACGATGGCTGGTATTGTGGGACTACAACCTGTAACCCCCACGCTAAATGCAGAGGTCTTTCTTGCCAGTGATCGACAGTTGTTGGTCCAGGCTCCCGTAGCTACGGAGTTGACGATTTACAATTATTTAGGGCAACAATTGCAGCAACAGCGGCTCTCCGCAGGTTCTACTAGTGTGCCCTTGCAATTCAAAAGACAAATTATCATTGTTTACCTCAATAGCCCTGAAGGTACCTTTACACGCACATTGTGGGTGAACTAAGGGACAGCACGAAAACAAATGACAGTTTTGTTTTCTGCGCAATACTGATGTGCTTTTTGGTAACTTTATTTTTTTTATAAATTCCTTGCAATGAAAAAACATATACTCTTTTCCTTGGCTCTACTCCTTACTGGTTGGGGCACTTTATTGGCTCAGCCGCTACCAGTATCCTTTACCAACCAAGGAAGCTTATTGGCGTCGGTTTCCGGCGGGTCGTCTAATGACTGTGCCGTTGATATGAATGGCGATTTCCTGGATGACGTCGTGCGCATCCAAAACAGTGGCGTTAACATCGATTTTCAGCAGCCTGATGGTAGCTTTGTTCACCAGTTTAGCCCTGTTAGTTTCAGTAATTCTCCTTCCTGGAGTATCTGTGCGGGCGACTTGGATGGGAACGGCTTCAATGACTTGCTATTCGGTGGAGGAAGTGCCGTATCTTTTGTAATGGCGAATGAAGATGGTACCGCATATACAGAGTATTTCAACCCTGATTATATTTTCTCTCAGCGTTCAACCATGTTTGATATCAATCTAGATGGACACTTGGATGCTTTCGTTTGTCACGATGTAGACCTTAGCCACCCCTACCTCAATTCAGATGGTCTGGGCACAATGGTAGAAGATCAATCGCTGATTGAAACGATGGATATGCCAGGTAACTACGCAGCCATCTGGGTGGATTACAACAATGACTCTTACACGGATTTGTTTATTACCAAATGTCGTGGTGGAGCTTCTCCGGGAGACCCGTTTCGCACCAATAGATTGTATCGTAACAACGGCGACGGAACCTTTACCGAAGCAGGCGAAGAAGCAAATATGGCAGACAACGCCCAATCTTGGTCAACGGTTTTTGAAGATTTTGATAACGATGGTGATTTTGATGCCTTTATCGTTAATCACGATTTCGCAAACCGCTTTATGCTCAATAACGGTGATGGTACTTTCACCGATATTATCGAAACTACTGGCATCGCTCCTGGAGATCTGGGCGCGTGGGAAAATGCTTCTGGCGATTTCAATAACGATGGATTTGTAGATATTTTCTCAGAATTGAATAATGAGCTTTACCTTAATAATGGTGATTTGACTTTTACCGGTCAGAACCTTCCTTTTGACGAAGGTGGGATTGGTGACTTCAATAACGACGGTTTCTTGGATGTTATCCGCGGAGGCAGCTTGCATATTAATGATGGCAATGATCACAACTGGATCAAGGTCAACACGCAAGGGTTGATTTCTAATAAGAATGGTATCGGCTCACGCGTAATGATTTATGGTGAGTGGGGGATGCAAATGCGGGAAGTACGCTCTGGTCAGAGTTTCAGCCCAATGAGTAGTCTTTGTGCACACTTTGGAATTGGAGAAGCTACAGCGATTGATAGCCTGGTGATCAACTGGCCATCTGGCATTCGTACGGTTGTTGAAAACCCAGAGATTAATACGATGCATAATATTTTGGAAGCAAGCTGTACCCTTCCTGCTGAAACCATTGAGGTTTTGGGAAGTACGGCCATTTGCCCTGGTGATATGGTAGAATTGGCTGCTCCTGCGGGCTACGAATCTATCCTTTGGACAACAGGTGATACTAACCCTACGCTACAAGTAACGGAGCCAGGCTCGTACGGACTGGTTGTTTTTGACGAAGGTGGGTGTGCTTCTATCGCGCCAAACGTTTCTATTACTCACATTGTTGATATTCCTCCGGTGATTGCTGTAGACGGTGATGTAGAATTCTGTGCTGGCGGCGAAGTAAGCCTAACTGTTAATAGCGGGGACAATCCTCTTTGGAGCAACGGCATGACTGGCGAGACCATCGTAGTACAAGAAAGTGGGATATACAATGTTTCCGTAGATGCACAATGTTCAGAAGAACAAATGGAAGCACTCGAAGCAGTAGAGGTAACTACCTTTGTAGTAACAGCGCCTGTAGTAGAAAGTGTGGAAGTTGACCCTGATGGTGTTGCGTTGTTGACGGCTACTGGCGAAAACCTTACCTGGTACAGCGAAGCCACTGGTGGAACTCCTCTGGGAACGGGCGCTACCTTTATGACGGATCCACTCACGGAAGACGCAACCTTCTATGTAGAAGCTGGCGAAATATTTGGAGGTGGAATTGAAGCAGGAGGAAAACTCACGACCGATGGACCAGGTGGTATACCTTCTGTAGGTGCATATAGTTATTTTGATGCTTACGAACCATTTACGATTCTTACGGTAGATGTATTTGTAC
Source organism: Lewinella sp. (assembly GCF_050633125.1). NCBI lineage: Bacteria > Pseudomonadati > Bacteroidota > Saprospiria > Saprospirales > Lewinellaceae > Lewinella > Lewinella sp. Next base: position 47,460 of record NZ_JBOEFX010000005.1, on the reverse strand, counting down.
CGGACGATCAAGAAGAAGGAGTCAGAACGATTCAATTAGCAGATGCTAACGACGTTATCCTCCAAGAAATACAAGTAGACCTTGTATATGGCCTTCAAACAATCGACCTTAACTTCGATGTTGCTGAAGGAACTGGAATGTCATTGCGTTGTCCTGAGAACAATGTATTCCGTAACAATGAACAAGTGAACTACCCTTATGCCATTGGTGCTGACTTGGGTGCTATAACTACTTCTTTTTATGGCGATAATTACTACTATTACTTCTACAACTGGCAAGTAGAAACACCGGCCATCTCTTGTATTTCACCACGGATACCAGTGGATGTTACCGTTGTAAACGTGAATGAAATTCCTGAAGTAGAAGCTTTAAGCTTGTTCCCTAATCCAGCTCAAACTACCCTTCGGGTAGAAATGACACTGGTAGAACAGGCTGATCTTCAGTTACGTCTTTTCAATGCTTTAGGACAAGTTGTCTACCAGGAAGCATTGGGGAATACGAGCCTTGGCTTGCAAACACAAGATATTGATGTTAGCAAATTGCCTGCTGGTGTTTATCAGTTGCAGCTTAGTGCGGGGGACCGGACGGCTACCTACAAAGTAGTAGTTGAGTAGAAAAGGTGCAAGGTATTTGGTACGCAGTACTATGTACACTTGGGCTAAAATGCTAAATAGAATCCCGGATAAGGCCAATGGTTTTATCCGGGTTTTTATTTGCTTAGTTTTTTATTTAGTCTAATCTAAATGTGTACATTTGCAAGACTAAATAATTTTAAAGCTCAAGCGAATTACTTAATGAGACGATTCTTACACTGCCTACTCGCTGTATTTTGCCTTCCTGTCCTTAGCGCCCAAACAGGAAGCCTAATAGGAACGGTAAGTGCGGATGGCGCCCCACTTGACTACGCAACAGTTACGTTGAAAAAGAGCAATTACGGCACCTATTCTGATGAAGACGGCAAGTTTGAGTTTGACAAAATACCTGTAGGGGCCTATACCATAAATGTTTCTTTTCTAGGTTACCAATCCTTTGACGAAAAGGTAGTAGTGGAAGAGGGCGTAACCACAGCACTGAATATTGAGCTTATGGAACAAGTAGGCTTGCTTGATGAAGTGGTCGTGACAGGTACCCTTAAAGAAGTAAGTCGACTGGAGAGCCTGGTGCCGGTAGAGGTATATACGCCCGCTTTTTTTAAAAAGAATCCTACTCCTAATATTTACGAAGCTCTCCAGAATGTCAATGGCGTTCGTCCGCAACTCAATTGCCAGGTTTGTAATACGGGGGATATCCATATCAATGGCCTGGAAGGTCCCTATACCATGGTTCTTATCGATGGCATGCCAATCGTTAGCAGTCTTGCTACAGTCTATGGTTTGTCGGGTATTCCCAATTCTCTAATTGAGCGGATGGAAATCGTGAAAGGGCCGGCATCTTCCCTGTACGGCAGCGAAGCCATAGGAGGGCTTATCAATATTATTACCAAGAATCCCCTTAATGCCCCCTTGGTGAGTGCTGATGTAATGGCTACTAGCTGGCAAGAGTACAATGTGGATTTGGGGGTTAAACTAAATGCAGGAAAGAAACTGAGTATTCTCACCGGCGCCAACTATTACAACTATGATGAGTTGGTCGACAATAACGGCGATAACTTTACGGATGTCACCTTACAAGAACGTATTTCTGTTTTCCAGAAATGGAATTTTGCCCGCAAGAGCAACCGCTTATTTACCATCGCTGGCCGTTATTATTATGAAAACCGTTGGGGAGGGGAGTTAGACTGGAACGAGAATTACCGGGGAGGAGATGAAGTTTATGGTGAAAGCATCTACACAGAACGTATCGAATTTTTAAGTTCTTACCAATTGCCTACGGAAGAAAAATTACTGCTTTCTACTTCGTTTAATAGCCACGATCAAAATTCAGTTTATGGGGATTTGGCTTACCTGGCAAAACAGAAAATTGCTTTCGGACAGCTTACCTGGGACAAGCAAATGGGATCTCATGACCTGCTTCTGGGGACAGCGCTGAGGTATACTTTTTATGATGACAATACGCCTGCTACAGGTGGAGATGATGATAACCCATTTAATCAGCCTGATGAAACCTGGCTACCAGGAGTGTTTTTTCAGGATGAAATAGTTTTGCATCAACAGCATAAACTACTACTGGGGCTCCGTTATGACTATAATAAAGACCATGGAAATATATTTACGCCGCGTTTTGCGTACAAATGGTCCCTCAGTGATCAGGATATTCTGCGACTAAATGCGGGTACGGGTTTTCGTGTTGTCAATCTTTTTACCGAAGAACACGCCGCTCTTACCGGTGCAAGGGAAGTTGTTATTGCAGAGCAACTGGCTCCAGAACAATCCTATAACCTCAACCTCAACTATACCCGCAAAACATACTTGCCCCAGGGAGGATTCGTAGGGTTTGAACTAGCAGCCTGGTATACCCATTTTACCAACGTGATTTACCCCGATTACGAAACCAATGCCAACCAAATTATTTATGATAACCTGGACGGAAGAGCCGTTACCAAAGGCATTAGTACCAATATTGATGTTACATTGTCAAATGGATTAAGCTTGCTGTTGGGGGCTACTTTTATGGATGTTACTACCGAGGAAAACGATATCAAAAAACGCCAAATTCTTACAGAACAATTCACAGGAACCTGGGCCTTGACCTACCAGTTTTGGGATCATAAGTTGGCCTTAGATTATACGGGGAATATCTACGGCCCTATGCGTCTTCCTTTGCTGGGAGAACTTGATCCGCGTGCACCAGAATCGCCTGTTTGGAGTATCCAGAATATTCAACTCACTTATCGTGGAAAGAAAAACGTAGAAATTTATGCAGGCGTGAAAAACCTGCTCAATTGGACGCCTTGGAAGAACCAGGATTTTCCGCTCATTGCCCGTGCTTTTGATCCTTTTGATCGTGGCGTCGACTTTGATAATAATGGCAATGTACTCGCTACCGAAACCAACCCCAATGCCTTGACTTTCGACCCCAGTTACGTCTACGGACCCAATCAAGGGATTCGCGGATTTGTGGGGGTACGGTATATGTTGAAGTAAAGATAGCCTTGTGAGAAAATATTACTACCCGTTGCTTGTGTGCCTAATACTTATGGCGTTTAGCTTTTGTGCTAAAACACAATCGGAATTGCCGATAAAAGCCCTTTTTACAGGAATTGACAGCCTCCAGCTAGTGGCACCTCGTCCAATGGTCGTCTTTCTGCATACCGACTGGTGCAGGTATTGCCAAAATATGCAACAGACGACTTTGCGCGATCCTGATGTGAATGTATTGCTAAATGATCATTTTTACTTCCTTTCGCTAAATGCGGAAACAGAGGAGACTATAATTTTTGGAAACCAGTCCTTCCCTTTTCAACCAACGGGTAATGGTAGTGGTGTCCATACACTGGCAACAACCATTGGTACGATCAATGGCCAACTTCAATATCCCACACTGGTCATTATGAATGAAAACTATGAAATTATTTTTCAGCACGGTGCATTCATCCCTGCGGATATGTTCTTGGATATTTTGACAGCGACACTAAAATAAGAAGCGCCTAAAGCTATGCTTTAGACGCCCTGGTATAGAGGAATCCCCCGATTTCTGTCAAACAAATTCAAAAGGATTATTTTTAAGCGGTATACTTATTCTTTTAGCACCTTGGTAGTGAAAATGCTTTCTCCGCTAGCATTGTGCCCTATGACGAGGTATAGCCCTGCGGGAAGTTGATAGGTGTCTAAGTGAATAAGGTCGTCGTTGTAGCTCGCTTCTTCTGTGATTAAAGGCCGCCCACGGAGATCATAAAGAGTGATGATTTCCACTGCTGAGCTCGAAAATTCAATAGTTAGCGCGTTTCGGAAAGGATTAGGGTAGGCGGATGCAGTGCCATCTATGGTCGCTTCATTGGTGCCGTTAACAACGCAGTCGGGGTGATTGTCGGGCAAAACAATGAGCTGAAGCTCGCGAATGGAGTCACATCCATTGGCTGCTGAAAATACATCCGTATAAATACCTGTCTCGCCATACCCTTCAAAAAGATCGCCACTACAGATGGTGGCCTCTAAGGTCACATGCGCTGGTGTGCCACAGACGGGGATTATCGATAATTCCCCGCTTTGATCAAAAGGGTTAGACCATTTTTCAGCGGTATATATTTCGGAACCTGACAACGTACCTAAAAACGCAACGAGGGCATTTTTCTCTGCTTGGCTCAAGCCCAGGTTTTGTCCTTGTCCCGGCCCACCGCCGACTTGTCCTCCTCTCAAGCGTGGATCTAGGCTTGGATTAATGGCAGGATTGAAATTAATGTTGTCGTAGTGGTTTATGACATCCATTAATGTCAACAAGCTTCCATCGTGCATAAAGGGCCCATTACTTAGTCCTAGGGGATTAATCAAATCGCGCAGAGATGGGGCTCTGGTGTTCGTTAGGTCGATATCGCCAGGGCTGCCAGCAACACCAATTACGCCATTGTTATTACTGTTGGGGTCAATGTCAAAAGTAGGTGGGCGGTGACAAGCAGCACAGCCTGCTCCTCCTTGATTAGGAGCTTGGGCGAATAGCATTTTTCCTAGGTTTTCCTGTGCTGTAAAATTGGGAAAAGGCTGATTGTTATTATTTACCAAGGCACGGCCAATATCGTATTTAGCATCAAAAGATTGAATGCTTCTAATGAATTGTGCCAGTGCGCGCTGCATTTTGGGCTCTGTAATGTTAGAGTTTCCATAGGCAAAGGAGAACAATTCCTGGTAATAAGGAATGTCACTGAGTTTCCGAAACAACGAGTCCAATGACGGATCGCCATCCGTACCACTGAACCCCATTTCTACGTGATCTTGAATAGGACGGGTGGTTTGATCTTCTAGCGATACGGCTCTTTTGTCCCAGAAAAAACGACTCTCATCTGCAAAGCGAGCATTTACAAGTCGCATAGAATGACGGCCAGTGAGCCCATTGTTGAGACCCAGACTCTGAGTGGCGTTATCGCCAAAAGCAAACGCTTGCTTATGGCAACTGGCACAGGCTACTTCATTATTTGCAGAAAGGTTAGTATCATAAAAAAGTACCCGCCCCAAAGTGGCGATTGCGTCATTGATGCTATTATTAGGAGGCGTATTGTCCCGATTTACATAAAGCGGAAAATCCTGATCTTCGTAATTGAACAGTTCATTCAAGTCGATGGTGCCGTTTAGGCCAACTAATGCAACTATGCTTACTATCAATATGCCGAGGCGTTGTTTCATTGTAACTGTTTATTTCGTTTAAGCTCATATATTTGTATGCCTTTGAGGCTGCGCCTTTAAAAGTGGCTTCGAACATAAAGACCAGTTAAATGGTGTAACACCTACCAGTGGAGGGTTATATTTATTTTTTTGCGAACTCCCTTAATGTTTTTTCTAATGCCTGAATCAGAAGAGCAACTCTGCGCTGAGCCAACCTTTACAAAGGTCTTTAGAGCTTACGCTAAAACCTTACATAGCTACCTGTTTTACCAAACGGGTAATGATAGTTTGGCTCAGGATATCGTTCAGGAAGCATTTAGCCGGCTTTGGAAAAATTGTCAAAAAGTGGCTTTTTCTACTGCCCGTGGTTACGTTTTTACCGTTGCTAAAAATCTTTTAACCAATAACCATCAGCATCAGAAAGTCGTATTGCAATACGAGCAGGCACAACCTTCTTCAAGCAAAGTTCAGGACCCTCAGTTCCTTTTAGAAGAAAAAGAACTTGCTCATCAGCTGCAAGCAGCGATTGCCGATCTTCCTGAAAAACAAAGGGTCGTTTTCTTACTAAGCCGTATCGACAAAAAGACCTATAAGGAAATTGCTGAACTACTAGGAATTAGCCGACAGGCGGTGGAGAAAAGAATCTATAAAGCATTGGATAGCTTAAGGCTGGTCGTGGCGACGCTTAAATAATTGATTAAAACGAGGGGCTAGTAGTAGGTGCTGCACCAATAAACTGGTCTTTATATAAAAGCTTTATTTTTTATTATAAACCAGGTCATGAAAAATGATGAATTACTACATAAGTGGGTAAACGGCAACTTATCTTCTGATGAGCAGAAAGAATTTGAGCAGCGCCCTGAATACAATTCCTTGCAGAAAATAAAGAGAGGGATGGGACTCCTTTTCGGGCCAGAGCTTCAGCAAGAAGTAATACTTGCCAATATCTTATCTGACAAGAAAACAACCTCCTCAACAAATAACCGCCGTCGCATTCGTTACTTGCTACCTTATGCTGCTGCGGCGGCTGTTTTACTATTGATAGGCTTCTTTGTTCTTCGCCCTGCTGCGCCTGCCGTTTTTTCTACGGGGGTAGCCCAACGGTCTACAACGGTACTGCCAGATCAGTCGACGGTATCACTTAATGCCGAAAGCGAGGTATCATTTCAGGTGAGTAAATGGCCAGGAGAGCGAGAGGTGCAATTGGTAGGAGAAGCTTTCTTTGCGGTAGAAGAAGGAAGTACATTTACTGTCAACACGTCTGTTGGTGAGGTTACTGTTATAGGTACCCGATTCAATGTGGTGAGCCGAAATGGTTTGCTGGAGGTAAGCTGTTTTAGTGGTGAAGTTATGGTGCAGTACCTCCTGCAAGAGATAAGCCGCGAGTTGAAAGCGGGAGAAGCTATTCGTTTTAGCGAAAATGAGCCTCCTGTCAACTGGATGCTCGATGAAGCAGAAAAACAAGCCAGTTGGTTAGATGGTATTACTAGATTACAGACGGTTCCCTTAGCGCGTGCAGTGGCGGAATTGGAGCGACAATTTGGAATTCAGATAAAGACGAACAATGTGGATACGAAACGTGTGATTACCGTTAATTTTCAGCAAGAAAACCTGGAAGAAGCTTTAATAACTGTTTTTCGCCCTCTCAATATTCGCTACGATATCAAAGATAAGGAACAGGTAAATCTATTTCAGGAATAAGCAATTATGAAGAGTTACCTTGCTTTTTGGGGGTTAGTACTTGGCTTGTTTTTAGGAGCAAGTACTTGTTTTGGCCAGTCAGCTACTTATCAAGCGTCTTTTCAAAAGTCGCCTTTAATTGAGGTGATCAAAGTACTGGAGAAGGATTATGATTTGCTTTTCTCTTATGAAGAAGAACAAATCCGTTCAACGACCATCAGTTTGGAATATGGTACCAATGAGCTCGATCAATTTCTTGATAAAATCTTCCAACAGACGAGCCTGGATTTCGAAAGAGTCAATGATCGGTTTGTTGTACTAGTTCCGCGTGAGCAAGGAGTTGAGAACGCTATACTTCGCTCGTTTTGTGGCTTGGTTCGTGATAGCTTGACCCTGGCTCCCCTACCTTACGCCAATGCTTATTTGTTGAAAAATGCGGTAGGTGCCACAACTCAACAAGATGGCCGCTTTTGTTTTAATGGGCCAAACGATATAACAGACACCTTGGTGGTGAGCTATGTGGGGTACAGAGAGTTCCGGTTGTCGGTCAATGATTTTTTAGCGCTTTCTATGGCAGAGATCCAACTCTCTTATTTTGATTTTGGGGAAGATTTTGTTGTTGTTACCGATTACCTAAGTGACGGCGTACATTTGGATGATGCTGGGTTTGCTACAGCTTTGAATCCTCGAAGAATGCGTACCCTTCCCGGTAAAGTAGAACCTGATATACTGGAAGCACTGCAAAATTTACCAGGTATTTCTAGTCCGGATGGTGCTTTAGCGAATCTACATATTCGGGGCAGTACACCTGATCAAAACCTCATTTTGTGGGAGGATATACCCATTTACCACAGTGCTCATTATTTTGGAACAATTTCTGCTTTTAATCCTTATGCAATAGATGAGGTGAAGGTATACCGAGGTGGTTTCGGTGCTGAGTATGGCGGCCGGATAGCAGGAGTGGTTGATATGCGGGTACAGCCATTTAAAGCAAAGGAAAACCGTATTGGACTAGGAACTAATTTGCTGACGTCGTTTTTAGATGGTCAACTGAAGATGCCTGGAAATGGAGGTGTTTTGCGTGTTTCGTTGCGCCGTTCTATGACGGAAATTTTGTCTTCTCCCTATTATAGACAGTTAAGTTTTCGTAATCATCAAAGCCTGCTGGCCGGGAATTTTTCTGCGAATGATTTACCCGATGGAATAAGTGTTACAGAGGATTTTAATTTTGTGGACACCCAGTTGAAATATGCGGTTGACTTATCTAAAAGAGATCAGATTACATTCTCTTACTTGTGGGCTCGTAACAATTACAATAATATAGTGAGTGATGACCGTCGAGGTCAAGATAATTATAACGATCTCTATGTAGAGAATCAAGGGTGGAGTACTTCCTGGCAACGCCGTTGGACACCTTTCTGGTCTACCCAATTAACGGCACTCGGAACCCATCATGATTACAATTACCAATTCACCGTAGATAAGCGCAACCCTTCCCTGGGAGATGACTTCGGCCGCCGGGACAATGATATTCAGGAACATCATTTAAAGCTAAGTACGAATTACCAATTGCCATCGAAAGCAAATATGTTGGTAGGGTATCAAATCACGAATTACGATCTTGGTTACGAAATTGTCGAAAAGGAGCAGGAGGTCAATTTGGCCAACCAAACCGGAGGCAGTGCTTCGTTGCTACATACACTTTTTGCCACTTATCAGACGAATGCACAGCAAAAAACAGGTGTCCATCTTGGGTTTAGAGTAAACCGTTACGCCAATACAGGTTCACTTTATTGGGAACCACGCTTACAGTTGTGGCATCAATTTAATCCATCCTTAAGGTGGCAAGTTGCTGCGGGAAAATACTATCAGTTTGTCAGTCAGCTTAATGAATTTAAAGGAGCTAATATTGGTATTAGTAGTCCGATTTGGGTGTTGGCAGATGAGCGGGCTCCTGTCATCAATGCAGTACATTGGCAAACAGGTTTACTGTATGAAAAGGAAGCTTGGCTTATCGATGCACAACTTTATGCGAAAGAAAGTAAAGGACTCAGTGCGCTGGCTATTGGGTTCTTACCTCGCCCTAGTCAGGGCTTTGATCTTGGTACCTCCAGCGTTCGGGGCTTTGATTTGTTGGTAAAAAAACGCTGGGCAGGTTTTTCCACTTGGTTGAGTTACTCTTTGAGCAACGTCACCTATAAGTTTCCTACCTTTTTTGACCCCGTTTTTGCAGCACCATTCGATCAATTACATCGCTTGTTTTGGGCAGGCACTTACCGAAGAGGTCGTTGGGAATACTCTTTGAGTTGGCAAATTAATAGTGGGGTTCCTTATTCCTTATTGGAAGATTTTGAGATAATAACTCCCCAGGGTGGACAAGAGGTTATCCGTCCAATCTATGAAGCATTTAATGCTCAAAGGCTTTCTGCTCAGCATCAGCTAAACGCCGCCATCGTCTATACATTAAATGTAAAAACGCCTGATAAATGGGTAGGCATGGTAGGCTTGTCTTTCTTGAATATTTATAATCAGACCAATACTTACGAACGGGAATATTTTATAAACAATCGTCCTAATATGCCATTAGGTATACTCTTCGAAGATAGTATACAGATAGGCTTTACACCCAGCTTTGTAGTTCGAGTAGAATGGAAGTAGTACCAGTTTTATGCTTCCTCCAGCCGTACTATAATTCGCTTTGATGCTGGCGTTTTACTACGATCATCAAAACTGTCGATAGGCACCAATACATTGGCTTCGGGGAAATAGGCCGCCAAGCAATTTCTGGGGATATCATAAGGGACGAGCAAGAAGCTTTCTGCTACTCGCCTTGTGCCGCCGTGTTCGTTGATGAGGTTAATTGCTTGTTTGGCTTGCCAACCACGAGTCTTCATGTCTTCCGGGTGCATGAACACAACCCGGCGCTCATTCTTAATGCCTCGATAACGATCATCCAAACCGTAAATTGTTGTATTAAACTGGTCGTGGCTTCGGATGGTCATCAACTGATATTCCCCCTCGTTTAATTGATTCTTGGGTACTTTGTTTATTGTAAAGTGGGCCTTCCCGTCGGGTGTTGGAAACTGGCCATCCTGTATGCCATTCGCGAGATAGAAGCCAAAATCATGGCGTACTTTTTCGTTGTAGCCAGCAAATTCGGGAATGGTTTTTTCAATCGCTTCCCGTACCAAGTCGTAATCACCTACCCATTCTTGCCAAGGCACAGTGGCTTGGTTACCTAGTAAGGCTGCTGCTAATGTCCCAATTATGGCTGACTCACTACGTAAGTGTTCAGAACAAGGAGGGAGTACTCCTTTGCTGCGATGTACAATGCTCATGCTGTTTTCAACCGTAACAAATTGTTCTCCCTGGTCTTGTAAGTCGATTTCTGTGCGGCCCAGACAAGGAAGTATGAGCGCGCGTTTTCCTGTAACCAGGTGGCTTCGATTGAGTTTAGTACTCACATGTACCGTAAGTTGGCACCGCTCTAGCCCGGCGGCAGTATAAGCGGTATCGGGTGCTGCGGAAAGGAAGTTGCCTCCTAGCGCAAAAAAGACGTTTACTTTCCCTCGGTTCATCGCATGAATTGCTTCCACGGTAGAGTAACCATGCTTTCGGGGAGGAGTGATCCCAAAGTTTGTGGCCAGTTTGTCGAGGAAAGCATCACTAGGAGATTCCCAAATGCCTACAGTCCGATTACCTTGTACATTACTGTGTCCTCGTACTGGGCATACCCCTGATCCGGGCTTGCCAATGGCGCCTTTCATCAGCAGTAAATTGACAATCTCTTGCACATTGGCGACACCGTTTTCATGCTGTGTTACCCCCATCGCCCAGCAAACAATCACACTTTTAGCTTTCCTGATCATATCAACGGCGGTTAGTATTTGTGCCCTTGGGACACCACTAGCTGTCGCTAAATCAGTAAAATCTTGGCGTCGCAAGTCTTCTACAAAAGCTTCGTAACCTGCCGTTTGTTCGCTAATAAAATCCCAGTCTAAGATACTGCCACCCTGTTCTCTGTCTTGATGCCAAATACGGAGCATGATGGCTTTCAGTAAGGCAATATCACCGTTCAAGGCCACAGGTAAATGCAGATCGGTCAATGGGGTGCCGCCACCGAGTACTTTGCCCAGCCGCTGTGGGTTGATGAAATTAACCAAGCCAGCTTCGCGCAAAGGGTTAATAGTGATTATTTTCCCTCCGTTTTCCTTGCATTTTTCGAGGGAGGATAACATCCGGGGGTGATTGGTGCCCGGGTTTTGACCAATAATCAGCAGCAGGTCGGAATTGTGTATATCTTCAAGGGAAACGGTGCCTTTTCCTATTCCAATTGTATTGTTAAGACCATGTCCACTAGATTCGTGGCACATATTTGAACAGTCTGGCATATTATTAGTGCCAAACGCACGCACCATTAACTGGTACATAAAAGCGGCCTCATTGCTGGTACGGCCGGAGGTGTAAAAAACTGCCTCGTCTGGAGTTTTCAATGCCTTTAATTCTCCTGCAATCATTGTGTTGGCTTCCTCCCAGCTGATGGGAGTATAATGAGTAGCCCCTGCTTCAAGTACCATAGGCTCGGCTATCCGCCCGGATTTCCCCAACTTGAAGTCAGACCAATCGCCTAGTTCTGCAACACTATTCTGTGCGAAAAAATCGCGACCAATGGTTGTTTTTTGAGCTTCTTCCGCAATGGCTTTCATACCGTTCTCACAGTATTCTCCAAGACGGCTACGGTCATCATCGGGATCTGGCCATGCACACCCTGGGCAATCGACCCCTCCTTTTTGATTTAGTTTTAGCGAAAGCTTGATAGCCTGCCCCGTTTTCATGTAACGATTGGCTTGGCCTACTGCTTTAGTAATGCCGGGAATGCCGGCGGCCTTGGCTTTGGGAGCTTTAATTTTAAGGCCGGTGTGTGCTGTAGGTGTTTCGTGCTTAGGCTTCTGATCAGACATGAGAACTATCGGTAATTTGGCAGGTCATTTTGATCGGCAAAGGTAATGGTTTTACCCAGAACAAATGACCTGCCTAATTAACTACTCATTTGATTCTTGTAAAAGGAAATCTACCTCTTGTTGTAGATAAGGATCAGTGTATTCGTAAGTACCAAAGTCGTTAGCCGCAATTCCTGAGTAATCCCGCAAATTAGGATTAGCACCGGCTTGTGCCAAGTGATTGGCCAAGTCATCGTGCCCACGTTGAGCTGCTGCCATGATAGGGGTAACGCCCATTATGTTTATTGGGTCAACAAAAGCCCCGTTAGCTAAGAGTATGTCTACGGCGTCGGCCATCCCTCGTTCTGCTGCCAGGTGAAGTGGAGTGTTTTCCATATAATCCACAGTGTTTACATTGGCACCTTTTTCGACCAATACCCTCAGCATAGCCGTGTTTTGCTGCGTAACAGCCATATTTGTTAAGGTTTCTCCAATGGGCGTCTGCCAGTTAGCATCTTCATCGGGCTGTGTACTACGGTGTAGTAATACGCCTGCCAGTACTGCGTGATCTAGCTTTACTGCTTGGTAAAGAGGGATGATGCCATCTTTGTTGGCGAGGCTAGGGTCAGCACCATAGCGCACGAGCATTGCTGCACTAGCAATGTTTTCTTTCTCGACGGCACGGGAAAGAGGACTGATACCATTGGATAAACGATTTGGGTTAGCTCCAAGGCTCGTTAATTGTTTTAAAAAAGCAGGTTCGTAGCCATACGATACGGCCAACATCAGAGGCGTTTCGTCTAGGTCGTTAGGTAAGTCTGCTTTTGCACGCTCTAGTACTAGGTCGATGATGCCCATGTTTTGCTCTTTAATGGCCAGCGTCAATGGGGTTTCTCCATCTTTGTTTTTAAGGTTGATGACGGCATCTTCACAAAGCCATTCTACCATTTCGTATTGTCCTGCTTCGATGGCTAAAGTGAGTAAGGTTTCTCCTTCTGTATTGTGCTGATAGTAGGGGAGACTTACATCTGGGAGCATGGTTTGTGCCAACTCCACATCTCCTCGCTCGACGGCAGCAAAAAGGAAGCGGATTTTTTTATCATCTTTTAACTTGTCCCACTTAGAGGGCATATTGAGTACATCCGCTGCATTACTGGCCGGCGCCTCAGGGATGGTGGTTTCTTCTTGAGCTTGTACACTACTTGTCGCTAAAATTACCAGCGCGCATAAATAAAATAGGTTACGCATTTTGCTTGGTTTTTTCGGGATTACCCGGGTTACGAATTTGATTTGTCGTGTACAATCTTACTTATAGCAATAACCATTTAAGCCCGGGCAAAGCCAGGAAGAGTGAAGAAAAACTTATGGAAGGTAGTTTGAAGGAATAAGGATTTTGTCTCCCTTCAATAGAGACAAGTAATTAATGTCTTTGAGCAAGCTTTTATTATACAGTTACTGATGGTAAGCGGAGTTGTCGCTGGTAGTTTGTTGGTAATCAGTTGATTAAACTAGTGTTAAAGAAATCCAAAAAAAGACTGTATTTTGGTGGCGGAGTAAAATCACTAAAATGCGGTCCGGTAGATACGGACGAAAATGTTGTTCTGAGAAAGAACAATGAACAGCAGAATAATAACTGAAAAAAGTTCACTTATGTCAAAACTTGATGTGCTCACGATTGCCATTGTTATAGTATGCTTGGCTGCACTTGGTTACCTGGTGTATAAGATAGTTAACCTCGTTAATCCTCCTGAAGAGCCTACTAGCTCCATTGAAGATAGCTACGAAGACACTGCTAGTACCGATGAAAGTACTTACAAAGACTGGGATAATGAAGTAGATACAGCTGGAGATGATGTTGACCTGGACGACGATCAGGTTGCTACCTACGGCAATACAGATAATGATGAGAATACTACTGGTGCGGCTAGTACTAATGCGTCAGCAGATGAAATGGACAATGAAACGTCTGGTCTTGCTGAAAAAGATAACCTCACCGATGAAACGACTTCAAAAGGTAGCACAGCCACTGCTACGACTCCTACTCCGGCAGTAAACAACTCAACGAGTAATAGTGGTCGTTATATGGTTGTTGCGGGGTCTTATCGTCAGCGTGTGAATGCGGATAACCAAGTGGCTCGATTACGCAAAATGGGTTACAATAACACCCAGGTAAGCCTGTTTGATCGGGGTTCTTTTGCTGTTGTCTTGGTAGACAGGTTCAGCAGCTACGGTGATGCAAAGCGCCTGGTCAATGAGTTGGCTGGAAAAGGGGTAGATGCTATTGTAGACGAGAAGAAGTAAAAAAGATATTGGAACTAAGTACCTTTTTGTAAGATGCTTAGTTCCAATGCTTTTTTTGAGTTAACCCTACATGGCTTGCCAAGCCATCATGCCGCCGGTCAGGTTACGAACATTCTTAAAGCCCTGCTGTTGCAGAAAGCCTTGTGCCATGCCACTCCGAGCACCGCTGCGGCAGTAAACGATTACCTCTTTGTCTTTATGGGCCTCTAGATCTCCCACTGCGCCAGCTATCGTTCCTACAGGAATGAGCGTTCCTCCAATGTTGAAGGCGTCGTGTTCACCTGGTTCTCTTACATCAATTAAGACAAAATCTTGATCACCAGCATCCATGCGGGCCTTAAGGTCTTTTACACTAATATCCATAGCAAATCTATTTTATTACGATTAACCGCTGAGGAGCACTTTGGTTACCATCAATTGATTGTAACTGAGCAAAGTATATTCCTGCCGACAAGGTACTGATATTTACAACCTCTGCAAAAGACTGGCGGAAGACTTCCTGGCCCGTGGCATTGTAAATGATAAGTTGGGTGTTTTGCTGATCCTCGATGTTCGTTTTTAGAAACAGTTGATCCCTGACAGGGTTAGGAAACAGCTGTAAATCGGCTGTCCTCGTATCTTGTAAAGATTCAACGGAGGTAACACCAATTTCACTGTTCAGATAGGGGCGCAACATAAGCGCACCTTCGGTGATGCCTGAAACCGGGTTAAACCCAGACCCATTATCGGCAAAAATAAAGGCTTTGGCTTGAGGTCTATTGCGGTCGTAACCGATGGATATGCATTCTGAAAAGTCACACGAAGAGGCTTGCTGCCAACCTACATAAAAGGTGCCAGCAGGGATAGCCAAAGGCGCGAGGTCACCATTTTCATCGAGCAGACGATAAGAGGTGAACCCTTGTAAGGTGTCAAAGAAAGCACTGGGGAAAACAGGCTCGTAAATTTGGCTGTATTCCGGTGTTCCGTCCAACTCCCCAATCCAGATGCGTAAGCGAAACTGCTGGTCAGGGAAACCATCATTGGTATTCGCAAAATGCATTTGTACACCGTGAATAGTGTCAGCAACAGAAGCCGTATAAGCTACGGCCACTTGCCGGTTAGCACTCGTCTGTATCGCACTTTCTGCCGTTCCATCATCATAAGCAAAGTATTCACCAAAATGGGTAGTTCTGCTTACTTCGTCGTTGCGCTGAACAAAATCCAACCCTTCCTGAGAAGTATTGGTCAGACTATAGGATAAGCGAAAGTCTATGTCGTCAATATTATTAAAATCATTGCTCCCCATTTGGGCGGCATAGTTATCGTAAACATTACTAAACCCGGTAGGGTCGCCCTGTAAGCTATAGGTGCGCAGAATGGTTTCCTGAGCAGCAATATTACTTTCTAAACCATTGAAAAGCGTAGGTGTCGCTCCAAAAGGATTGATCCCTGTATTCAATTCCTCGATGGCTGCAAAAGAAGGGCTTGCATTCTGATCTGTAGCAAAATGATTATAAACACCGATGTCGATATTTGTGCGTAATTCTTCATTGAGCTGTGGCTGAAAATGCCGCCAAGGCATACTCGTGTAATTTTCGAGAATATAGTCGGGAGGATAAGTGAAAGCGATATCATTGAAATCTTCACTACCCGTGGGGTTGTTGTCAAGGCGGACATAATCCAGGTGCCAATTGTCGCGGAAGCCTGTGCGGTCATTGTAGTTGATAAAGCGGAATTGAAAACGATCATGTTGATAATCTGCACTCACAGGGGCAGAATAAAACTGAAAAGAATCTCTTACGCTAAAAGGTTGGTTAGCAGCCATGCCCTCAAATGACATGATCGAAATCCAGTCATCTTCTTCATTGCGGAATTGAAGTACAAGGGAGTCTTGTACCTCTGGCCGGTCGGCAATACCGCCACGTTGTAGCCAAAAGGAAAGCGTCCAGTTCCCGTTTATGGTATTCAGGTAGGTGGATGTCAGGCGATCTGCAGGACCATAGCCATCGCCATAAGGGCGTCCGCGATTACTGAGACCATCAAAGGTGGCCACCCCAATTGAAGGTGGATTGAATGGCATTTCCTTATTCACATAGACTTCCTTGTCTAGCCAGAGGCCTGCTACCGGTACGGGGTTGTCATAAGAGAAGTCATCATAAAAAGGTGGTGTAATACTGTTTACCTGTACACGGAATGCGTAGTGGGTTGTATCGCAAATACCGTTGTCATCGCAGAGCACTACGCAGAGCGAATCCAGACCATCTACCCGACTGGCAC
This sequence comes from Lewinella sp., assembly GCF_050633125.1. Lineage (NCBI taxonomy): Bacteria > Pseudomonadati > Bacteroidota > Saprospiria > Saprospirales > Lewinellaceae > Lewinella > Lewinella sp. The sequence goes on along the minus strand of NZ_JBOEFX010000005.1, from coordinate 31,031 downwards.
GGTAAACAATTGAGTTGACAGGGCCGGAATAATCGGTGAAATAAGCCAGTTGTTCGCGGCCTTCATAATTGTCCGGGCAGTCGACAAAGAAATTGCAAGTGAGCTCGCCTGGGAGATTTAAAGGAATGTCTAAGTCGATCACCTCTTCTGGTTGCAGCGGAATAGCAGGAGGGTAGTCGTTTGCTCCCGGGCGACGAGCCAGGAAAACAAAAGTTTCGATATCCGTACAGGCTGATCCATCTGCGTTGCAATAGCGGATGCCTGCAAGGTCTGTATCAGCATCTACCCCAAGGTCAGCCGTATAGAAAAGGCTATCCGTAGGATCCCCCTCCAGGTCAAGGACGATGCCGGCCGTACCGTAAACGGCATCTGCACAAGCAATACACTCATAGTAGCCGTCTGCACCGAAACCAACGGTGTCTAATTCTAACTGAAACTGTACTGTTTGCCCATTTAAAACAGGGATAGCCTGAGGGTCAGAAGGAGTATAGCATGTGGTTTTTGGACGGGTAGTAAAAGTATCCTCCGAAAAAATGCCAAGAGCACGTTGCTCATCAGCGTGATAGACCTCTAAGATAGGGTTAGAGGTTAGGTCAACTTCTTTTTGTCCGTAAGCAAAGGTTGTCAAGAGCGCAAAGAAGGCGGTCGTAGCTATTATTCTCATGTCAAATGTTGTAAATATCTTCTTTGAGGGAACGTAAAAGGATTAGCTTTAGTGTTACTTAAGCCAGTTTTGACACCCTCTGGATACTTATACTCGTTATATCCCGATTTCATTACGGGGCTGCTGGCCCTCAAGTTCCATTTGTAGTTGAGGTTCCAACAAAAAAAAGAAAGATTTTTTATCTACAGCCCGCCAGAGGTGTCTACTGGTGTCACTGTGTCTTCTGTATCAGGTGGCAAACCACCACTGTCGCTAGGGGGTTCATTGATCTCTATCTCTGCAGCACATCCCGCAGGGCGCTCTTCTTGTAGATAAACCTTGATTTTCGATCCACGAAGGATTTTACCACCGGGGCGATATTCCGGCTCTTGTCGGTAAATAAAGGCATCGGCGCGATTGAAAACATCTCCCACAACATCGCCTAGCTCTAAGTCAAGGCCTGGCAAGAGGAACTGTACCTCACTGAAACGCTTACACTTCAGTGCTGGAGTACTTACGTAATCATCTTGTTTTTTCGTAACAACAAACTCAAGTGTTTTTCCCTGAAGGACTTTCACACCACGTTTAACATCAGATGGCGTGTATTTACGGCCTTCGTAGTAAAAGTGTAGAATGGTACTATCAGCTAGCTTAGCGTCAAAGATCGTCTCTTTAACCGCTCCTTTTACTTGCAAAGCCCGCAATTTCGGACGATACTGACTGTAATCATCAGCAGCGTCTTCAAAGGAAGGAAGGGTGACCTCTTTGGGATCACCAACGATGGTCAAATAAATGGTGCGGTTCTTTTTTATCCGGTTCAGGGCTATTGGCTCTTGATCAATTACTTCTCCTTGTAGTGTGTTGTAATCAAAAGGTGATTCATTGACACTTACTTTAAAACCGCGTGTTCGCGCTTTTTTTGTAGCATTATCTATGCTCATGCCCACGTAGTTTTCTACTTGTACAGAGTTTCCATGATTGGTGTACAGTTTGAGAAATACGTTAAGTAAAAAGAAGCTAACGAGCAAGACGCCCAACATAGCTGCTAAATTCTTTAGGAAATACCTTGTTTGGAGAAAATCCAGTATCTGCCGCCACCACTTTCCTTTGCTCAGGTTAACGGTTTTAGCCGGAATATCAGATTTGTTTTCCATAGTGTTGATAAGTGTTTCTTTGACAATAGGTGTCGCTGGTATTACCGGCGGAGCTGGTGTGTCTGCAATTTTTATGGGTGCTGCTACAGAAGGAGTAACGACCGCTGATGAAGTACGTTTCGCTTGTCTGGCAAAGCCGTATTCCAAGATTTTCTGAATAAATGTGGCAGGCTTATAGCCAGCCAGAGCTGCTTGGTGAAAAATAGCAGTAGCAGGCGTCATTCCAGGGAGTGAATTGACTTCAATTACTTGAGTTTCTACATTGCCATCGGCCAGAATTCTCACAAAAGCATCAATGCGGCAGTAGCCTTCTACTTGTAGTAGGCGAGCCACTCTTTCCAAGGTTTGTTGAACTTGGGGTAGTAGCTCTTCGTAGGTGTAATTTCCTGCGGCCATACGAGCTGGTGTCAGATTTTGCCCTTCTCCTGCCAGAAATTTTTCTTCAAGAGAGAGCACTTCACCACTTGCTAGTGTTTCGCTGGGTTCGAAAACTTCATACTGAATTTGTCCATTTTCACCATAGGAGGTAAGCATGCCACCAGTGACTTCAAGGAAATGAATGCCTTCTTCTTTTGTGACCAACTGTTCAAAGAGGATTTCTTCTTTTTGAGAAAATTCTTCCTTGATTTTTAACTTTAATACCTTCCGCTGCTCTCGTTCATTATCACTATCCTCCTGAAAGAGGAGTGCACTGTAAGCCGCTAGCTGCTCCCTGTTACGAATAACTTTAACAGCTGAACTACAACCATCGTCTACGGGCTTGGCGACGAACGGATAAGCGAAGTTTTTTTCCACGCGGTGAAAAAAACTTTCTGCGTCTATCTTGTAATCATTCTTGCTCAGCAATAGTTGATTCGCAACAGGTAGATCGTGTTGCCCCAAAAGCTGTAACGTCCGGTATTTGTCAATAGTAATACTAGATGACTTAATCCCCGAACCATTGTAAGGGAGATTCCGGGCCTCGAGCTCAATTTGTATTTGTCCATCCTCACCAGGACGGCCGTGTAGAGCAACGAATACACCATCTACTTTCTTGGCCAAGCTATCATAGGTCAGTTTTTCCGGTGCAAAGATGACATCTGCTGACGCATACTTTTTTGTAATCGGAGCACACTCCAACCTTATCTTTTTTAGTACAGGGTGGCTCTTCCAGTGTGTGATTTTATCCTTGATATCATCCGCATTATCCTTGAGCAGTAGGTTAATGGGCAACTGATACAACTCGTGTTGCTGATCTGAACCTGTTAAGAAAACAGGAATTGGCGCATAATCGACAGAACTGGAAAGTTTTTCAAAAATATTTCGCCCGCTTTCTACTGAAATATGTCGTTCGAACGAATAACCACCTAGAATAACACCAATTCGACGCTGCTGTTGCTGGTCGGCCTTTAGTGTGCCAATTGCGGTGTCTAATCGCTGTAAGAGAGCATGCCACTGTTCATTTTTCGGTTGGTCGCTACAGCGTTCCTGAACGGATAGGCGAATAATTAGCGTGAGGAATTGGCTTGGATTAAGCCCGATTTCTGCGGCCTGGTGAAAAAAGAAGGAACTCGGGAGCATGCCCGAAGTCGTGTTTGGATCATTCAGGAAAATAGTACCCTCAGGGGTATAAAAACCATCAATCCGTGCATATACCTGAAACCCAAGCTTGTTGAACAAGCTTTCACATTCTCGTCGAATGGTTTCAATAGCATCGTTGGGCAGGTCGATGGGGGTTTCCTTACGGGAAAGCCCCGGCATGTACTTAGAACGATAGTCAAAGACTTCACCGCCCTTGATAATTTCTGTAGGAGGCAAGGCAATCGAAGAACCATCCTCTGCTCGTAGCACTATACAGGAAAATTCTTTTCCGCTGATGAAGGACTCCAGGATGACATGCTGCTCTGTTTGCGCCGCTTCTAATACGAAAAGCTGGCTAAGGTGCTCTGCATTGGCCGTTTCTTCATTAAGGAAAGCCAGTAGGTCTTCCGGATGATGGATGGTTTCCTTGCGTTGGCCCAGGCTGATGTGCAGAGGAAATCCAAGGCCCTCTCTAATATCGCCTAATGCTTTTACGTATTCTATCCGATCAAAAGGAGTACGGTCATGCCACTCTCCCAGTGGGATCAACTCGCGAAAGAACGCTCGGTTGACCGCCATTTCAAAACCCTCTAGTCCCTCATTTTCGTCGATGATACTTACACCAATAGAAGAGCCCTGGTTGGCAGGCCGGATCACTAGGGGGAAGCCAATTTCTTGACTGGCTTCTTGGTACAAGGCTTGTAGGTCGGCACTCAACCAACCTTTTTTATCCAGCACCTTTACGGTAGGGCAAGGAAATCCCTGTTCCTGCATCAAGCGTTTTTGCCAGGCTTTATCCATCCCTATCCGACTGGCTTGCACGCCACTGCCTGTGTAAGGAATCTGGAGTGATTCCAAAATACTTTGCAACTCACCATCTTCACCGTAAATACCATGAAGCGAGAGAAAAGCTACGTCTATATGTTGGTGTAACTCCTCTTGAGGCAATGGTTGGCCAATAGCTGCAAGAAGCTCGCGTTGTGCGTCGTCCTCTAGTCCGGCAATGCTCTCGGCATAAATCTGAAATTGATTAGCCGACGGGGGCAAACTGTTCACGGGAGGGAAGAAGTCTCTAATACTGCCCTTGTAGATGTACTCCCAGTCTAGCAACACCCAATTGCGGTGGCTGTCAACAAAAATAGGGACCGGTGTGAAAATACTTTGATTGAGGTTGTCGTAGACAGTTCGTCCGCCCGCGAAAGAAATTTCCCGCTCACGGGAAGGTCCACCAAAAAAAATACCAACTCTTATTTTCATATCATCATACCGGTTAAAAAGGCAAGAATGCTTTTGTAAAAATAGCTTTTGCGCAATACTTTATCCTAAAGATTTACCTGCATCAACTAAATTAGCCTGATTTGCGTTTGTAGCAAGGAATCAGGTAACTGTACTATTAAACAGGCGCAAAGTTAGGTAATTTCTTCGTGCAGCCCGATCAAGCTTCACGCATTGGTGCTACTTTTATGAGTAATCGTAGTACTTAATCCAGTGTTCGTTCAGTTTGGGCCGATAATCTGCTTTAAATCGTTAATATTATTGTACTTTATAGGTGCATTAATACGTTACCGACCAATAAATATTTGATTGCATTTGATCGTTGCAAGGAAATAAGACGGCTAATAAACATTTAACCCGAATAAAATTTTTTATTTTTCGTTTTTTTTGAACACTTTTGCGGCGATCATTAAAAAAGCCTGAATTTATGGCCAATAAAGAAAACATTACACGCTATTCAGATGAAGAGCTGGAGGAGTTCCAGGCTCTGATCGAAAAAAAACTGCAGCAAACCGGAGAACAACTGGAAAGTTTGGAGAGCCAGATCATGGAGATATCCGAAAATTCTAGCGACGATCACGGTGGAGATTGGGTAGACGACAGTTCCACCAATAATGATATCGAAATGCTCAATAGCATGGCAACCCGGCAGCGCAAGTACCTGGTGGATCTCAATAATGCCATGATGAGGATTCGGAACAAAGTATATGGTGTCTGTGTAATTACTGGTGAGCTAATTGATAAGCGCCGCTTATTAGCAGTTCCTACGACGACCAAGAGCCTTACTGCTAAAACGGATATCCGTAGAGAAGCAGAAGCACGGATGACGCACCGGATTACCGATAACCCTTACGTGAAGCAAGCTAAAGGTAAGAAGGAGTAAACCGGACTGATACCGTATGCTGTAAGAAAAAAGCCACCTTTCCTGCTTCGAATAGGAAAGGTGGCTTTGTGTTTTAGAGACACTTTTCTTACTCTACCTTCACCAACTGCCCGTTAATAACGGCGTAAACAACTTCCCCAGCGCCGTTTCTGATGATCAACGGAGGGTTAAGCCCGGTAGCAACCTCGCGGTCATAAATGCCTTCTGCACCTAGAATCCATAGCGGATGTTGATCGCGCTCCCAGGGTGGACCCGGTTTTTTTGTGCGTACGACGGCATAACCAGCTTTTAAAAGGCTCATAGCATCTAGTGCCTTTGCCTCCGCTAAATCTGCCAAAACTTCTGGGAATAGTTTACCAACCTCAGCAGTGTAATTGCCACTTGATAAAGCGGTGTATCCCTGCTGATAAGTTAGGTCACCGATGTCATCAATACGGCCTTGGTAATAAAAACCATTGGCACCACCATATTCCCGTTCTCCAAGGTCAAAAGCAATGTCCATTAGGTAGCTATTTCCGTTGGGGTGTAGGTAATTGATTTCTCGCAACAGAAGATCATTGTAAACACTTCCTTGATTATAGGGGATTTTATTATAGTCTGAACGGCTAAAATTGCGGTAAGACTGGTTGGCAATACTGTGACAGGCCGCCAAAATACTGGCAAAATTTAGCTGACGGATATATTGCTTTTCCCGATCTTCGGGGTATCCACCAGATTCAATCAAGATCGTACTGGTGCCCCATTTTTGCATATTATCACCAAAAGCGCGTGGCTCAAAGGCATCACTGTAGCGGGCTACTTTACCAGGGATATGTCGCTGTAGAGCTGTATTGAGTTGTGCAATGACCTGCATAGCCCGTTCTCTGCCAGGATTGATGGTCTTTGGAAAATCAAAAGCTGGAGCCAGAAAAGAAAGTGTCGCCATATTTTCAGAATGGAATCCGGCACCGTAGTAGCGGCTTTGATCGTGGAGGTTGAACCCCCAATCGGCATCCAACTCATCGCGAACCCGCTTCAATAATTGCGCTTCCGGGCTGGTAAGTCGCAGTGCATCCCGGTTTAGATCAATACCTAGTGCATTCCTGCGCTCAAAATCTTCTGCACCATCCGGGTTGAGCATGGGAATGAAAACGAGGGTCAGTCGATCTAGGATGTTTTTGCGGAAAGCAGTAAAGTCATCATCTTTTGCCTGGAGGAAACAAAAAATATCCATCAGGGCAGCGGTAGCAGTAGGTTCATCTCCATGCATTTGCGACCACAATAAAACCGTTGTCGGTCCGTCACCAATACGAACACTGTGGATGGATCGTTCTTCCACCGAAAGCCCTTCCTGCTGGACTTGAAAGGGAGATTCCAGTTTTTGGAGAGCATCCACCAACTCCCGATGTTTAAAGCGACGATCTTCCAGGGATTTCTCCTGGTAATCGGGGTAGGCTTCGTGCAATTTGCTTAGCCAATCAGTCTGGGCAGCTGTGGAAAAGCCAACTCCTAGTAATAGAAATAAAATTATTATACGCATTTTTTTGAAGATCAAGGTTAAAAATACCCATTGACGGGATTGGCAAATAATGTATTGTTTTAATGCTGGATTTAGTCCTAGTTAAACGTTACCTTTGTGCCCCTTAAGTATTTGTAAACCTTACTTGCTAAACAAATCGGCAAGTGGGTAGTAACTTAAGCTCCCTCTAGGATGGTACTATTTAGCAAGCTTACACACAGAACACAAGTCTCAGGCCTTACTACTAGGACGTAACTGGTCGAATCCGTATCGTGGTTTCATTTCATTCTTAAATAGTATCAGCGAGGGTTAATATCCAAGGCAATGCCATGGATATTATTTGACCAAAAGTTTAAAAATAGAAATATGCCGAAAAATACGGTAACCACAAAATACGATTACGAAACCATTTCTGGTGATGCGCTCAATGTCAGAAGCTACACCTTGGCCAATGGTTTGCGGGTATTTTTGAGTGTCAACAAGAATGAGCCCCGTATTTTTACGAACATCTGTTTTCGTGCTGGTTCTAAACATGACCCTGCCGATACTACCGGGCTGGCCCATTATATGGAGCATATGCTCTTTAAGGGTACCAGTAAAATTGGTGCCACCAACTGGGAAGAAGAAAGTAAGCTACTCGAAAAAATTGCAGACTTGTTTGAGGTCTACCGCGAAACAATCGGAGACGATAAACGCTCGGTAATTTACCGCGAGATTGATCGTCTTAGCTACGAAGCGGCACTACTAGCAGCTCCTAATGAATACGATAAGCTTGCGACCTCTATTGGTGCTAAGGGTACCAATGCCTACACCTGGGTAGAACAAACGGTGTATGTCAACGATATTCCCAGCAATGAGCTGGAACGCTGGATTAAATTGGAACGTGAACGCTTTCGTTATTTGGCACTCCGACTTTTTCATACGGAGCTTGAGACTGTTTACGAAGAGTTTAATATGAGTCAGGACAAAGACTTTCGTAAGGCTCATCAAGCCATGCGGAGTTTGTTGTTTCCAAAACACCCCTATGGTACCCAAACGACTTTGGGCAAACCTGAGCACTTGAAGAATCCGTCGATGCGCAACATTGAGCGTTTCTATGAGACTTATTATGTACCCAATAACGCAGCACTTTGCCTGGCTGGCGACTTCGACCCTGATGTAGCAATTGCTATGATTGAAGCCCAGTTTGGTAACTGGGAACCAGTAGAATTCCCTCCTTTCAAATTTGAACAACAACCCCCGGTCAATGAACCTCTTCGCCAGGCCGTTAAAGGTCAGGAAAGCGCCTACGTACAGATTGGCTGGCGAATGGGCGGCGGTAAAACCGACGATTACATGTTGGGGCTGTTAGTGCGTCAAATGCTCTATAATGAACAGGCAGGCTTGTTTGATCTCAACTTGAATCAGCAGCAACTAGTCCTCAATGCGGAAGCTTTTAACTGGGTTTACGAAGATTACAGTGTCTTTGGCGTCTACGGAAAACCCAGAGATGGGCAGACGCTGCAAGATGTGGAAGAATTACTGCTGGCAGAAATTGAAAAATTACGACAGGGAGATTTTCCTGATTGGTTACTAGAGGCCTCCATCCGGGACATGAAGCTTTCGGACCTCAAAGCGGTTGAAAAAAATGCAGCCAGGGTAGGTGCTATTGCCAATTGCTTTATACTAGGTATTCCGTGGGAGAATTTTGTCAAGCGCTACGAATGGTTGGGGCAACTTACCCGTGAGGATGTTATTCAGTTTGCTAAAACAAAACTTGCGGCCAATGGCTTTGCTGTTGTTTATAAACAGGAAGGCGACGATCCTAACATCAAAAAAGTAGAGAAACCGGAGATCACGCCCGCGCCTTTACAAAAAGATGCTGTTTCGGATTACGCTCGCGAGTTTTTGTCAACGTCGCCTGCTCGAATGGCACCTATTTTTGCTGATTACTCCAAAATCCAGCATGAAAATTGGCAAAAAGGCTTGCGTTTTGATTACGTTCATAATCCTCAAAATCCGCTTTTTCGTCTCGATTATATTTTTGAGATGGGAAAAAATAACAACCGCGAACTAGGGTTGGCTTTTATTTATCTGCCGTACCTGGGAACCAGCAAGTACAGTGCTTCGGATATTCAAAAAGAATTTTTCCGCCTTGGGCTGCATTTTGAAGCTTACAACTATGAAGAGCGCTGCCATGTATCGCTGACTGGCTTGGAGGAATCTATGGAAGCCGGCCTAAAGCTGATGGAGCATTTACTGACCGATGTTCAAGCCGATACGGATACCTGGGGGGCTGTCGTAGAAGACATTGTCACCAAGCGTGCTAATCAGAAGCAGAACAAAAATGTTATCCTCCGCAGTGGGCTTGGGAATTTTGCCAAATATGGACCCGATTCTCCCTTTACTCATCGTATTCCGGAGAAAGATTTGAGAGGCCTGAGCCCTGAACAGATATTGCATTGGCTGAAAAATCTGCATACTTACGAACATCGTATTTATTACTACGGTCAGATGGATGCCAGTGATGCTGCGACGATTATTAAGCGCCATCACAAGGTTGCAGACGATTTACAGGCTCCGCCACCTGTTCGTGTATTTCCGGAGCTTGATCAGGCGGAAAACAAAGTATACTTCACCCATTTTCCAATGGTGCAAAACGATATCATGATGATATCACGCGGTACTCCTTATTTCAATATGGCAGAACATCGCATCCATGATCTCTATAACGAGTATTTCGGATACGGCCTTTCTTCTATTGTCTTTCAGGAAATCCGTGAGGCCAAGGCCTTGGCTTATAGCACTTATGCTTATTACAGTAGCCCGGCGCTGGCGAACCGTTCACATTACTTACGGACTTACGTTGGTACGCAGCCCGATAAAGTTGCTGATGCCATGCCTACGCTCATCCGTTTGTTAGAGGAGATGCCAATAGTAGAAGCTGGCATTGAACAGGCTCGTTTGTCGCTACTGCAAAGGGTAGAAAGTGATCGTATTCCCCCTCGTAGATTGTACTGGGAAGCCCAAGGCGCATGGGATGTGAACCTGAATCACGATATCCTCAGAGATATTTACGAAGAATTGCAAACGGCAGGCAAAAAGGAGTTGCTGGAGTTTCACGAGAACCACGTCAAGGGCCGTAATTACAACATTACGGTACTAGGTGACCGGGCGGCTACGCCACTCAAATACCTGGAGCAATTTGGCCCACTGGAAGAGCTTTCGCTGGAGCAGTTGTTTGGGTATTAATATAAAATACAACATCCCGAATACTATCTATCTGATAGCATCCGGGATGTCATTTTACAAAAGTCTTTTTAGTTGGAGTCAAGTAGAAATCAGTGATGTCTCTTTAGGCTATTATCAAGTAACAACACATAATCACATAATTCCGATCTCCGACTTCCGACTTTAATTTAAGACTCAGTCGTTGTACTTTTCTTATTCTCTTCTTTCAAACCCTCTTTTAACTCACTTTCCAGGGAGTTGCGAGCAGTGTTGAATTCGCGAATACCTTTACCGATGCCGCGCATCAGTTCAGGAATTTTGCGCCCACCGAAGAGCAACAAAATAGCAAAGAAAATAACCAGCATTTCTGGTCCTAAAAATTGGAATAACAGCAATGTATTCATGCTATCAGGTTTTTTCTGCAAAAGTATACAGCTAAGTGTTCAGCATAGGCTGAGTAGCTGGCGCAAAGGTAGTTGAATTTGTGGGACTCTGCCAGTTTTTGATGGTCTAAGCCCACAAAAGACACTGATCTTCGCAAATATTGACGCGCTTTTGACGTCGCGTTGCGTTTGAAGTTTAGCCAAGCTAAAAATACTACTTTTTCAAACCAATCTCCCGCAAACGCTCATCCAGGTATTCGCCTGCAGTGATGGGTTCATAAGCAACCGGGCGATCAGCTGTTATACAACTGTCTAATACCGTCAAATCCATCTTGCTGCGAGGGTGTAGGAAAAACGGAATGCTCAAGCGCGGCAAGTGCCACATTTCACGGGGAGGATTGACGACCCGGTGAGTGGTAGATTTTAGGTAATTATTGGTTAAACGCTGCAACATATCTCCCACATTGATCACGATCTCGTCATCTTCAGGCTGGATATCTTGCCAGTCACCGTCCATGTTAAGGAGCTGCAAACCTCCGGCAGAGGCTCCTACCAGTAGGGTGATCAGGTTGATGTCTTCGTGGCTCTCTGCCCGAATGGCTGAAGCTGGTTCAGAAGTGATTGGCGGGTAATGGATAGCTCTTAGGATGCTATTCCCTTTCTCGATTCGGTCATCAAAATAGCCTTCTGGCAAATCCAGATGAAGAGCAATGGCACGCAACAATGCTCCTCCTTTCTCTTCGAATGCCTGATAAAGCTGACGCCCAAGCTGAGGAAATTCTGGAATTTCAGCAACCTGAACATTGTCAGGGTATTCGGGCTTTAAAGGATCTTCGTCAGGTACTTCCTGACCAATCTGGAAGAATTCTTTCAAATCAGCTACTTTACTGCCTTTGGCGTGTTCTTTGCCAAAAGAAGTATAGCCCCGCTGACCAGCTAAGCCAGGAACCTCATATTTCGACTTTGTCGCTTTTTCAAGTGCGAAAAAAGCCTTTGAGCTACTGTAAAAGTCATCAATTAATGACTTGGGGATTCCGTGGCCTGTAACGCCTACAAAACCGATTTCGTGGAAAGCTTTTCCTAATTCATCAACAAAAGCTTGCCGTTCTGCTGGGCTGCCGTGTTCAAATTTCGACAAATCAACCAAGGGGATGGTACGTGTCAACATAATGGTATTTTTATATTCCAATGCTATTCTAATAGCATATAAAGTTAAGCAATTATCTAAATAAGAGCCTTCTCTGATGTTTTTTGTGGTCAAGCTGAAACAAAAATCGTAAGTGACTGATAAGGAACGTGATATTTGTTTTCGGTTGACTCTAAACACAAAAAATGTCAGAGAATCAATAAGATAAGAGGCAGAGTTACTTACGCGAAGGCTTATATCGCGATTGCTCTAAAATTTCCTGGGCATCTTGGTAAACAAGGAGGTCACTTAGTGGAATTTCCGGATGCCGCTCCATAAATTGTTTAACAATCTGATAGCCCACGTAGTTGGCCGATTCTCCGGGAGAATCTTCCGGCAGTACTGGAGAGCCATTAGGGCTGGGCTCAATAAGCTTACGAATATCCTGGAAACGAGAATTGTACAAGAGGTCTTCCGTCAGGAAGTGAGACCATAGATTGCGTTCGTTTTCCACCAACCACTCCTGCTGTGTAGCAGTCGTTCGAAAGATCACTGTATCGGTCGTCTCTGGTAGCAGTTGTTCTAAAACATAGAGCTTTTTTCCACGATGGACCATCTCGTCGAGTAGTCTCGTCCCCGGAGCGCTACCAAACACATCATCCAGTAAAACGCGCAAAAGGGAGGCGGTCAGGTGGTCTTTGTTGTAAGTACGTACCAGGTAGTTGGAAAAAATGGCAGCACCAGGGCTGTATTTTTGGTAGTCAAAATTTGGGCCTAGAAACATATCTAAACTGGCGCCCAAATCATTTTCGCCAAAGATGATACTCGCATAATTGAATGCCGAGTTAAAAGTAATCAAGCGCTGAGGTGCTTCAATCTCGGGGAAATAATAGCGAAAATAACGAAGCGCCTGTTGCAATTCTTTTTCCGTGTCTGTCAAATCAGGGAAAATCATTTGGGTCGTGTCATAAACCGCTCGGTACACGGGAGAGGTGACGAATCCGCGAAAATAATCCAACTGCTCAGGTGACATGTTTGAAAGAGAACCAGCTTCCAGAATACTAGTGCTGAAAAGTTCTGCAAATTCCGGATATTTAGTAGCCAGGCCAGCGATAGAATTGGCGAAATCAATAGTGTCTAAGCTAAATAGGTCTTGCTCAAAACGCAAGATAGTTAAAGGGGCTTCGATATCAGAAACATCAGGCAAAGGGCGTTTATCATCGGTACAAGCTGCTAAAAGCAGCCCAAAGAAGATAAAAATGGTTAAACTTTGTTTACTATACTGGAGCATAACGTGATTTACTTATCAAAAAGCTATTTTTGCCGTGCTTTTTCCAACGAAGGAGCTGAACAAAAATTGTTGAGCATCTTTCCAATAGGACAACATCGCTTGCGTTAAACAAAAAAACAGTTTAAACGATGAAAAATATTATTGCAATTTGTGGACTCCTTTTCTTTAGTTTGAGTCTATCTGCCCAAAATGACATTCAGTTTGGTTTCGAACTAAGCCCAGCTGTTTCTTGGTTATCTACTGATGATAACAAGATTAATACCAATGGCCCAAATCTGGGCTTAAAGTTAGGAATGATTGGTGAATATTACTTCCGTGAAAATTACTCTTTCACGACGGGTATTGGTTTCCATTTCAACGCTGGAGGGAAACTTTTTTATGAAGAAACCATTGATACCGTTAGCCTGTGGACTGATGCCAATATTCCCGGCGATAATGTCTATGAAGGTGGTACTGATTTTAAATACAGTATCCAGTACGTTGAAATTCCTTTTGGTTTGAAACTGCGTACGCGTGAGTTTGGTTACCTGAAGTACTATGTTGAGCCTCGTATGACGATGGGTTTCCGTACACAGTCTAAGGGTAACATCCTCAATGATGCAGCGGTAGACAGTGAGGAAGATTTCGATATCAAATCAGCGGTAAATCTTTTGAATCTTTCCTGGGGAATTGGGGGAGGTGTTGAATACACGATCTCTTCAAATACAGCTATTATAGGCGGAATTGCTTTTCAGTCTGGTTTCACAGATGTAACCAAGGACAAGAATACCCTTCTCGTAAGCAACGGCCGGGAAACCAAAGAAGATTCGAAAGGTAAATTTAACAGTATTATTCTTCGCCTTGGGATCATGTTTTAAGAAACATAGACTTTAGCGAAAGCCCGGTTTATAGTTTTAACAGCAAAAAAATCAAACATGTCCTTTACCCTAGATGCTAAATTAGAAGAGCAGATTCATGATTTTATCGTCCGTGCTTTGCGGGAAGATGTAGGTGAAGGCGACCACACGTCGCTGGCTTGTATCCCGGCAGATGATCGTTCTACCGCCCGCCTGCTCGTGAAAGATCCCGGTATTATTGCTGGACTGGCCATTGCTGAACGCATTTTTCGCCACGTAGACCCTGATGCTGAACTGAAAATCAATACAGAGGATGGGAAAACGATGAGCTACGGCGACATTGCTTTTGAGGTTACCTGTAATACGCAAGCCCTGCTTAAAGCAGAACGCCTGGTACTCAATACGATGCAACGAATGAGTGGTATAGCTACGCTAAGTAATCGCTTCGTTTTTGAGGTGGAAGATATGCCGGTTAAAATATTGGACACCAGAAAGACGACCCCAAACTTGAGGTTCATTGAAAAATGGGCAGTTCGTTTGGGTGGCTGCCATAATTACCGTGACGGATTGTACGACCGCATCATGCTGAAAGACAATCACATTGATGCATGTGGTGGTATTACCGCAGCTATTCAGCAGGTTACGGCCTATCAAAAGGAGAAGCAACTAAATTTGCCTATCACGATTGAAGTACGAAACCTGGTCGAGCTTTATGAGGTTTTGGGAATAGGCAAAGTGGACCGAATTATGCTGGATAATTTTGAATTACCTATCCTGGCGGAAGCGGTTGCTGTAGTAAATAAACGCTTTGAGACCGAAGCCTCCGGAGGGGTCAATATCCACACCGTACGTAAGATCGCCCAAACGGGTGTGAACTTCATTTCTGTGGGAGCATTAACCCATTCGGCTGTTAGCCTTGATTTGAGTCTGAAAGTGGTGAAATAAGAGCTATTCCTGTACCAAAAACCGGCTATGTTGTTCTACAAGTATGTCCTGATCGGGTTCTTAGTATTGTTCAGCCTTTCTTTGGGTGCACAGCCTAAAAGTACATTGAAGGAAGAAGCGAAAGCCTTTATTGCTACCGAGCATTACGAAGATGCTATCCAGACCTTGGAGCGATCACGACAACTTGTACGAAGTGACGAAGAAAGTCAGTTTTTAATTGCTGTTTGCTATTATCAACTGAATCGCTTGGAAGAAGCCCAGGCTTTATTGGCATCTTTGACAACGGCAGACAAGTCTCCTTATCCAGAATGCTGGTTGTACCTGGGGAAGATTCTCCATGCTCAACAACAGTTTGCTGAAGCTGCTGCACACTATAAGTTATACCTACGTACACTTCGTCCTGATCACCCTAACCGGCCGATGATTATTGAAGAAATTCGGAGATGTGATAATGGATTACGATTGCGGTTTCATGATGCTCGTGCGATTGTAGAAAATATGGGGGCTCAGGTCAACACGAGCGGCGACGAATTTGCTCCTGTGTTGAGTCCTTCTCGCTCTACCCAGTTGTATTTTAGTGCCGTTAGGCCAGGCAATAGTGGTGGGCCAAGGGATAAGGATACTCGTCCTGATGAAAAATTTGGACGTTTTCTAAGTGACATGTTTTACACCCAACTAGAGGGAGGGCAGTGGCAGGAGGCGAAGGCACTCCATAGTTTACTCAACAGCCCACAACATGAACACCTTATCGGCTTTGCAGGTCAGGGGCAGGTGTTGCTTTACTATCAGGGCTGGAATTGGGAACGCGGAGAAATTTTTGCGGATACTTTTCAGCAATCTGAGCAACGTACGCTTACTACTACGCCATTACTCGCACCTGTTAGGGGACAAAATGGGGAGCAACAATTGTTTTCTTATAATGATACGTTGATCATTTTCGCCAGCCGTAAGCCTGGAGGCTATGGCGGGCTTGATTTATATCAAACATCTTTTCGAGACGGGCGATGGCTGGCACCGGTAAATATGGGCCCGATCATCAACTCCGCCTTTGATGAAACGACTCCCTTCCTTGCTCGTGATGGTAAAACACTTTACTATAGTACCAATGATAGTAAAAAATCTATCGGAGGACTAGATGTCATGCGAACGGTATATCTACCTGAAGCTGCACGTTGGTCTCCTCCCGTAAATATGGGGCTACCCATTAATTCTGCGGATGACGATACGCATTTTCGATTAGCTCGCGATGGATTCACGGGGTTCTTAGCCTCGTCGCGCAAAGATGGGCTAGGACAGCGTGATCTTTACGTAGCGTATTTTACCAAGTACCGGCAAGAAATGGAACCACCTACTTTTTCCTTTATTGCTAGTCCGCCAGCAGCGCCAGTGGCCAGTACTCCCGTGGTCAACCAGCCTGTACCTAAGCCTCCCGTATCTGTACCTGTGGCTCCATCACCCACGACCAACGCCTACACTTGGCAAACAAGGTCTTCCAGCTTAAATACTGCGGTAAGGCCCACCTGGTTGGTGAGCTTGGCGGAACAAGCAAAACAATTTCCTGAAGATCATTTGGTTTTGACCTGCTATGTACCCCAAAACCTTCAGGGGGCCCTCAGTAGTGAACTTTATTCGGCGCTTCAGTTATTGACAACGTATAGTCGGACTTTAGAATCAAATGGTATAAAAGCGGAACGCATCTTTATCCGGGCCTTAGCCCATAGTGAACAGGATTATCAAATAGATGCTCACTTTGCTCCTGTAGCGACTAGTTTTTCGACAAGGTCAGTGCCTGTCATTGGAGTTGAACAGGCAAAATCTCCTGCCAACAATGCTTTGGAAGAAGCCCTATGTTATAAAGTGCAGGTCATGTCGGTGCAGCGTTCTGTTAGTGATGTAAAACTTAGCCAGCGGCCACAGTTGATGCTGGAGCAAGCTTCTTCCTCTCCTTATCAACGGTTTACTGCCGGAGCATTCTCTAATTTTGCAGCGGCAGATAATTTTCGACGTGAGTTGATCAGTACAGGGTATCGAGGAGCATACGTTGTTCCTTATCTCTACGGTAGACGCCTTGAAAAAGGTGAAGCAGCGCAATATCTAAGCAGCTTCCCTGACTTGCGTAACTTTCTGGGGCGTTAAAAATTAGACTTTAAGTTCTTTCCTTACAATGTTAATTCTGAATTAATACCAGAAATATTTCCGTACTTTTGATTCCATCTGTGATTGACGAAGGAAAGGAATGAATAAGATCAAATTTTTACGAGAGGGTATTAAAAACCTCCGCACCACTGGCACTGTAACCCCTAGTTCGCGCTTTTTATGCCAATCAATGCTTAAAGGGATTGATTTTGACAAAGCCCGGATTATCATAGAATTAGGTGGAGGAGACGGTGTTGTAACTCGCCATATCCTTAAAAAAATGCACCCAGAAGCAAAGCTTCTGACATTTGAAGTACAAGCCAACTTTTGTGATTTACTTCGAAAAATAGAGGATGATCGTTTGGTGGTTATCGAAGACTCCGCAGAGTTCATTGAGCGGTATCTGCGTCAACATGGTTACGAAAAGGCAGACCACATAATTTCAGCCATTCCATTTGTTATTTTCCCCAAAGAAGTCGCAGAAAACATAGTGAGAACATGTCGTGACCATTTGGCACCGAAAGGCTTTTTTGTGCAAATGCACTACTCTACTATTCTGAAGTCATTGTACGAAAGCATTTTCCCAAAAGTAAAAACAAGCTTTACCCCATTGAACATTCCTCCCGCTTTTGTTTTTCACTGTAGTAACTAACTACTTCCAACTATGAAATATTTACCTCTTCTTTTTTGTCTGTTGCTAGCTGGGTGTGGACAAGTCAATCCTCCTATTAAGAATCCACTCAAATCAGCGTCAGAAGAGTTACCCATTGATCGAATCAAGCTCCCTGAGGGCTTCAAAATTGAAGTATTTGCTAAAGACATTACAAATGCTCGTTCTATGGCGATTTCTCCAGCGGGCACCATATTTGTGGGGACCAGAGGCGAAGGCAAAGTATACGCCTTGAAAGATACTGACGGTGATTTCTTTGTGGATGAAAAATATGTGCTTGCAGAAGACCTGCAAATGCCAAATGGCGTAGCATTTCGCGATGGTGATCTATACGTAGCGGAAGTGAGTAGGGTAATAAAATTTGTTGATATAGAGAACCACCTTGACCAACCAGGAGACCCCGTAGTTATCTACGATCAATATCCTACAGAAACGCACCACGGGTGGAAGTTTATTGATTTTGGGCCTGATGGCAAACTGTATGTTCCTGTTGGTGCGCCATGCAATATTTGTGAATCAGAGGAAGATATTTTTGCTAGTATTACCCGTATTAATCCTGATGGAACAGGATTAGAGGTAGTTCAACACGGTATCCGAAATACGGTTGGTTTTACCTGGCATCCTGATGATCAAGAGCTTTGGTTTACTGATAATGGCCGTGATATGCTGGGAGATGATATCCCCGCCTGTGAGCTGAATCATGCTACCGCTATGGGCCAACATTTTGGCTATCCTTATTGTCATCAAGGAGATTTGCCCGATGAAAAATTTGGAGAAGGTAAAGATTGTGCAGACTACATCGCTCCAGTGCAAAAACTTGGTGCACATATCGCACCACTAGGGGTGGAGTTTTATACAGGAGCAATGTTTCCTGCTGCCTACCAAAAACAAATTTTAATTGCTGAGCACGGTAGCTGGAACCGTAGTAAAAAAGCAGGTTATCGTGTTACGATGGTGACACTCGATGAAAATCAGCAAGCCATCGATTATCAAGCCTTTGCGAGTGGCTGGCTAGATGAGGAAGAAGATGAAGTATGGGGTCGGCCTGTAGATTTGGAATTCCTACCTGATGGTTCAATGCTGGTATCAGATGATTATGCCGATGCGATTTACCGGATAAGCTACAGAGAATAATAAGCGCTTGTAAATAAAGAAAACCCCAGCTACTGAACAGTAGTTGGGGTTTTCTTTATTCCTTAGCGGAGGTCTGTTTACTTGCGCTTGAACAAACCGCCCAGTAAGCCTTTGCCGAGCATGCCTGCTACATCATCAATGATGCTACCGTCGCCATCAGCATCCAGGAAGCCAGTGATTAAGCTCATGGTAGGGTTACTTCCTTGCTGTTGTTTGGTGAAACCAGTCAATAGGTCGGTCAATCCACCTTGGTCAAGGCCTTGTTCACGCTTGGTTTTACCCAACATGCCCATTACAATAGGAGCAAGTGTTGTCATCAAGCTACCCGTTTTGCTAGCATCCAAACCACTCATCTTACTGATCATGTCAATAGCACCACCCTGGCGGTTACCCAAAACGTGGTTCAAAATACCAGCACCATTCACGGCACGTTCGTTGTCGATGCTACGCTGACCCGTAACCATTCCCATAACATCGTCAAGGATACTTCCGTCGTGGTCATTTTCGAGGGCATTGTTCAAGGCAGAAGCTCCATCAGGAGTAGAAGCATTACGTGCCATAGCGCCTAGCAAAGTAGTAAGGATACTGCTTGTAGCAGCAGAGGTCGTTTCTTTGTCAACACCACCCAGTTGGTTTGATAGTTGATCGATCAGTCCTTCTGATACTTGGCTTTGAATGAGGCTAGTTAAATCCATAAAAACATTTGTTTAATTTCTCTTGTGACGGAGGTTATTCGAAAAAGTCATGTGTAAGATAAGTTTTTTTCATTTTTTTTAACAATGAAGCAAAAAAAAGGCAGCAGGCCATTCCTATGAATGTACACCTGCTGCTGATGATTCAAACTACTCTCTCAATAGTTCGTGCTTCTTAGCTACTTAATGTAGTGTTTTTTTTGGAGCGTGTTCCGTGTGAAGTATTATCAGATAAACTAAATACTTCCTTTGTTACGATGGTAGAAAAACGACAAATAGAATGGTCTATTGCCTGAAGGACAGAATTTTTTCTGGTAGAATAAGAGAAGATTATTCTGGTTATTACCGTGAAGGCAAATAGATTAACCTTCCTGCTGGTAAGGCGCGGTCTTTTGAAAGATCATTTTGCTGGTAAAATTGCTCGTTGTCAACCTTTGGAAAGCGTGATAAAATCTCCGAAGGTTTTTCTCTACGGTTTAATTGAAAACAGAATTTAACGTTAATTGCTGAAGGCAGAGCATGGAATACTGGACTCAGCGTGCTGACGATTTTATCTGCCTGTAAATGAGGGGCTCTCCAGTTATTAGATGCAATTTCCCGCATAGGAAGATCGTGAAAAAGAACGGGCTGGAAAAATTTTATGACTTGTCCTTCAGTGAGGGAATCCAAGGGGGAGATGTTGTTCCATATCGCCAATTGAGAACTCGAAAAATTAAGCCGCTTCGCTACTGAGGCCAAGGAGTCTCCCTCGGCAACAAGTGTTGTGAATGTCTGATAATTTAAGTGGTCATCTGGCTGGTAATCGTTGAGCTTAAAGATAGGGGCCCATGGTAAAATAGGCTCATCTTCCACTTGGTCATAAGTCGCTAGGTAGGTATTCATAGCTGGGATGACCCGCTGTGGCAAGATAAGATTGTGGCCACCAGGGTAAGCTGGCAGGTAGCCTTTTTTATAACCAGGGTTTAGGTTTTGAATAAACTCAATGGATAATCCCGTTACCTGAGCAATCCGATAAAAACTTAGAGGTGTTTCAATGACCATCCTTTCCACCAACTGTTGATCTAATGCTGGGAAGAAGGGAGTTATTTCATGAGCAGCGTAAAATTCGGTAAGGTATATGGCCGCAATAAAAGCAGGTACGTAGTTGCGCGTTTCTCTGGGTAAGTAACGACGTACAGACCAGAAGTGCTTTCCTCCACTGCGTCGTTGTGCTCTCCTTACTCGGCCTTTCCCTGCATTGTAAGCAGCAATGGCTAAAGACCAATCGCCAAGGTATTCATAAGCACTTTGGAGATAGCGAATAGCTCCTTGTGTAGCCCGATAAGTGTCTAGTCGTTCGTCGAGGTATTCATCAATGGTTAACCCAAATTCTGGGGCTGTTTCAGGCATGAATTGCCAAAGTCCTTCTGCGCCGACTCTAGACACAGCGTTGGGTAATAGCGCCGATTCAATGACAGGTAAATACTTGAGCGTTTCGGGTAAACCCGCTGCGGCCAGCTCGGCTTCAAAAATGGGGAAATAAGCAATTGCTCGCCCTAGATTGCGGGACGTTTGCGCAGGGTATCGAAGATGATTAGATATCAATCGTCGAACAGTTGCGTCTAGGCGATGCTCTAATAAAGATTGATCAAGGAGTTGTAAACGCTCCTTTACCTCTTCTTCCGCATAAGCGATAATCTTGTCTACCTGTGCCTCTACCTGAGCATCAACAGATGTCGCACTTAAGCGAGGAATAAAGAGGCAAATAAAACTGGCTAAACCGATAAGTCGATGCCAAGATAAAAAACTAGGGTCTGTATCCATGATAAGGTTAAACTGACCCCCAAAGGTAAGAAAATTCTAATGGTCGCTTTTTATGGCGATTTGGTTTTTTTAGATGAATGCAGAAGGAAGAGAGAAAATACATAGAAGAGGATAGAACACAGGCTCAACGGATTTTGCAGATTGACACGGTTTAAAAACCTGTGATTATTCACTTGTGTCGACTTTGTGATCTGTTGAATCGATGTTCTATCCTAACTCAAATCTACTGTCAGGTTATTCTAAGAAAATATTCATATTCTTGGGATGCTTGACGAGATAGCGGAAGCCTATTTCTTTTTGTTCACCAAACTTGAGGTCCA
Source organism: Lewinella sp. (assembly GCF_050633125.1). NCBI lineage: Bacteria > Pseudomonadati > Bacteroidota > Saprospiria > Saprospirales > Lewinellaceae > Lewinella > Lewinella sp. The sequence goes on along the minus strand of NZ_JBOEFX010000005.1, from coordinate 9,472 downwards.
ATTCCCAGCGGAGCTTACCGGTCGTAGGATCATGTGTTGCACCTTTGGCTTGATCCAGTTCTACTTCTATCTCATCTGTAGTAGATACCGGAATCTGATCTTCAATAATGAGGGGGACATCATTTTTGCGGCTCTTTTGCACTTTAATGGTCCAGCCTATTTTTTGTTCGGTTTTGGTACCTAGGAAGCGGCGACTACGGTATTTGTCTTCCCGCTCCCGTTCGATAGTAAGGCCTTCGTCGCGACCCAAACTGAAGACGAGTGTGTCTGTAGCGATACCTGTAGATAGTTGGGATTTGCCTACATAAGCGCCGTCGAAAAACAAATTAACAGGGCCAGGTAGCAGGCTATATTTGCGCCAATCGGTTACACGAGCAGTCAGGTAAACATGGCAATCATATTTCGGTGCTGCGTAGTATTGGTAGTCTGCAGGTAATTCGTAATCGTCTACAAGTACCCGGTATTGCTGCCCATTGCTAAGAATGTCTTGTGCGAGGCGTACTTTGAATTCTGTATTTGTAAGGTTTACGGAAACATCTGCGCCTGCAAAATCAGCTTCTACCTCCTCTCTGGTAACGACAACATTAGAGGTTTGCATCAAATCATCGTACGCATAACCAGCAGGTTGTTGCGCCCGGGCATACGGCTGGTTGGGGTTGAGGTACCAAGTGGTAACGCGAGGAGCATTTTGCTGCTGGCGAGGATTACCTGTTGAAAGGGTGAGTTTGATGTTTTTCCAATCTTCGCCAGTGCTCTGCGTCACAATTGCACCATAGCTAAGATCAACAGCTTGCTCAAGATCTTCAACGCGAAGGTCATAAGTTGCCGACCAAGATGCTCCATTGATAAGGTACATAAGTTGAAATTCTGCATTAACAGCACGGTCTGCCTGGTATTGTACGACAACCTCTGAGACACTTTTTTGTTGTGTTTTCCGAATTTCATTAAGCTGTTGATCTACTTGCTTGAGCTTTTCCTGATCGGTGCGCATATTGGTACTAATGTCAAAGCGCTCTAGTCGTATTTCGCCCAAACGTTGGCGCATATATTGGCTTACTTTCAGTAATGCGTCTACGTCTACACCTGTTTGGGTGCCGCCAATCGATTTGTTTGCCAATAATACTTTTTCTTCTTCTGAAAGAACATCGAGTTTGATCTGTTCTCTAGCCAAAAGGTCTGAAAGGCGTTCACGTTCCGCAACCAGTCCAGCATATTCTGGAGAATCGGTAGGTGCTGTGAGGTAATTATTACGAGGGTTAACCGTCAAAATAGTGAAGTCGCCCGTAGCGCCAAGGCGTACAGAGCTTTGGTCGAGTAGGGGGCTCAGGCCGGTAAGTACGATTGTGCCTCGGCCGGCAGGTAAATTCATTTTCCCTGTACGGGTAATCTGGGCGGTTTGAAGATACACCGTTACATCACGAATCGTTGTTTCCAATTCCTTTTGAGCCGAGAGGCTAAAAAAGGTAAAACAACTCAAAAAGAGGCCAAGCAATACTTTGTTCATGTTTCCTAGAATTTTGGTTTCCAGGCGTAGATGCATTGGCGTTAATAATTGCATAACGGGCGTAAAAAAAAATCTCTGACAATTTTTATGTTTAGAGCCAATCGAAAGCAAAATCACGCTCCTTAATCAGTCGCTTACGATCTTTACTTTAGCTTGATCACAAAAATAGTCAGAGAAGGAAAAAAATTAACGCACCAGCTCCCCGGTCAGGCGAAGTAATTCTGTTTCGGTATTTTTTAGATTGAGAATTGCGTTCAAGCGTGATTGGGTAGCGTTGATATACCCCAATTGTATACTACGGTAATCAAACGAATTGATCAGCCCTCCTTTTTGGCGCTCCTCTGCGATGGTGAGGTTACGGCGGGCATTGGATACGAGTTCGCTTGTCAGACTCACCAGTTGTTGCTGGTTTTGGTAGGTCGCATAGGTATTGGCAAGCTGAGTTTTTAGACTTTGCTCCAAGCTGGTGTATTGTAATTGAGATTGTAACTCCTGCAGCTGGGCAGTCTCTATCCGACGCTTTCTAGCACCGCCGTCATAAATATTGTAGGTTGCTGTCAAGTTGACGAAGCCACGGAGGGTTTTAGCGGCTACGCCTGGCAAGTCTTGTTCGCTAGGCATGCCCCCAAAGTTGAAGGTTTGAGAACCGTTGCTGACATTGATATTGTAGTTGGCACCAGCATTTAAACTTACTTGTGGTAAGCGAGCGACACCCAGCACTTCTGTATTAAGGGCAGCTAGTTGAATGTTGACATTGCTAGCTTGTAACTCGGGGTTGTTTTGGAGAAGTTTTTCTTCTAAATCTTGTTGTGTATATGCTGTTGTAACACCTTCAAGAGAGTCGGTCAACGTAAAATTGGTAGGGGTGTCTACTCCCATAATTAACTGTAGGTTACGCAAAGCATTTTGATAAGCATTTTGTTGTACCAAATAAGTGGTGGAGTCATTGAGGTAAGCATCTTGTGCTTGTACTAAATCAAAAGCCCCGGCCTGACCAAATTCCTGACGGGTTTCCTGATAGCGAATCCGATCACGAGACAAGCCCAAGACCTCTTGAAGCACTTCTAGTTGTTCTCGCTGTACGAGCGCACCATAGTAAGCTTGGATGATGCCCTGAATAGTGCTTTGTATTTGTGCCTCGAGCTGTTCTTGACTAAGGTCCAACTGTTTGGCGAGTTGATCCTTGGCATAAGTAACCCGAGAGCCATTGTACAAAACCCAACTTGCAGAAACACCAGGCACCACGGCGTTGGAAATCACAGAGCTTTGCGTCACGACGCTCGCTGGGTTTTCTGTTGAGGAGTAGGAGTTGTCAGAGCCAAGGGTGAGGTTGACTTCTGGATACTTTCCTGTTAAGGACCAGTCGTTGTTGTTTTCAGCAATGGCGACGGAAGCCCTCGATAGGCGAACCTGGTAGTTGTTTGTGAGCCCTTTAGCAATCGCTTGCTCCAGGCTTAGTGCTTCCTGGGCATTGAGGCTTGTAGAAAACAACATTCCAAATCCAAGAATAAAACACAGTATGCTCTTAGAAAAAACGTCTTTCAAATACATAACGCTTACAATAAAAGTTGTAAAAAAATACCAGGCCGGTGGTCATCAGCTTAGCGATTAGTTGATACTCCTGAAAGAAGGGGTACCAGTTGAGGACATAAATAATACCAGCACTTAGCACCAGTCCTCCGAGTGATACTAACATACTCCACAAAAAAGTAGCACGGGTAGATCCCTGTTGTTCAAAAACAAAATATTTCTGAAAAAGGAAATTAACAACGACCGAAACAGAATACGCGATGACTTGTGCTTTCACAGGAGCTACTCCTTGCTCAAACAGCGGGAAGTAAATCAAGTAATCAATTCCTGTAGCCAATGCACCTCCAACCGCAAAACGGGCTTTTTTTGAAACTAGTTCGGTAAGTTGCGCACGTCGGATTTCCTTTTTGTCAGCCATTTTATCAAGGGGTTTCCGATGCGAAAAATTCTCGAATCTCCAACCAGTTGTTAACCCTGGTATAGCTGGTCTCGTCGATGTTGTGGGAGGCAGTGTACAGGAGGCCTTTGCCGACGAATTTTTTCAAATTACGAGGATGATCATCAATCATATAGTCTGCTCGAAGGATGCTTTTGTCTCCGCAGAAGACAAACTTTTTCCAACTAATGAAAGGAAAATGATCCAATAACCAATCGTATTTATCTTCCAGAGAATTACGAAACTCCATTGCAGATGTTGTGAAGAAGATATCGTATTTCTCGTTTAATTCCTGCACGACTTCTTGGCTGTTTTCCATGACGGGCAAGTCGCGAAAAAAACCCTTGTTGTATAGAACGTTTCTGATATGGTCGGCACCGGGGATGTCATAAATTTTCTTTCCCCAGTAGTCTTCCCGTTGTAGGCGTTTACCAAATTCAGCCTCGTAAGCGGCCAGGAATTTGGGCATCACGTTAGCGACCACCTCGTCCATATCGAGTGCTATTTTTTTTCGCATAGTGTCTTCTTAGTATTTTCGTGCTGTTCCTTATTTCGTGGGCATAGTTTCTTTATAAGCGGGTTCTACCTCTCTATATTCCGGTTTCTTGGCGTTCCACAAATAGTCCCGGTAAACCCGGAAGCGGTTCAACGCAATGAGCAGAATCGGCAGCATAAGTAGGATGGTAATCGTCGCTGCTAACAAACCAAAACTAACACTGATGGCCATCGGAATAAGGAATTGGGCCTGTAAACTCTTCTCGAGTAACAAGGGAGCAAGTCCGGCAAAAGTAGTAACCGTCGTTAAAAGAATAGGCCGGAAGCGACTCACACCTGCTTTGTATAAAGCATCCATTTGTGATTTCCCCGAGCGAAGTTCATCATTGTAAGTGCTTACAAAGACGAGAGAGTCATTAACCAAAATACCGACCAAGGCGATAATTCCCAGGAAGGAGAATAAGCTGATTGGTGCACCCATCAACCAGTGTCCCCAGCCTACGCCGATAAAAGCAAAAGGAATGAGCAAGAATACCATAATCGTTTGCCCTACAGAGCGGAAGGTCAATGCGATGATGAAAAACATCAAGGCAAAACAAATACCACCCACCAGTTGAATGGAAGCAGCCGACTTGGCTTGCTCCCTGTTTTGACCTTCGTATTGAGCGGTTACAGTTGAATACTTTTTCAAGATCTCAGGGATGATGACAGTCTGTAAGCTGGTCGTAACATCACTCACAGATACCTCGTCGTTGGCGATGTCAGCTTCTACTTTAATTTCCCGCTTGCCATCGATGTGGTTGATGCCGATCACGCCGCGTTGTACATCTAAAGTAACGATTTCCGAAAGCGGAAAAGCACGTCCATCGGGGAAACGCACCCGCATTTTGGCTAAATCTTCAATCGTACGGCGATCTTCTTCATTGTAACGTAGCCATACCCTTACTTCATCCTGTCCGCGTTGCAGGCGCTGTGCTTCGGCACCAAAAAAGCCTTGGCGTACTTGCCCTACAATATCCTGGATGTCTAATCCCAGAAAGCGTGCTTTTTCTTTGAGCGTGATATTGACTTCACGGAGGCCTTCCTGATTATTATCCACAACATCGGCCAGTTCTACGAGTTGGCTCATTTCGGCTTTCACCTCTTCGGTGGCGGCTTTAAGTTCTTCGTAGTTTTGACCTACCAGTGAAATTGAAACAGGCTTACCAAATGCGGATTGAGCACCATAACTCAATACCTCGGCTTCCGGGATTTGGCCTACTTTACTTCTAATACGATTAATGACTTCCCGTAAAGCAAGTTCACCACGATTTTCACCATCGAGCAAAGCTATAGAAATCGTTCCCTGATAAGTACTTGGCCCTAGCGTTACCTCAATTCTTTCAATGGCCTCCTTTTCGTCGTTGAAATATTCCTGGCTTAATTCTTCGTTGGCCTCCCATGCTGATTTTTCGATGTATTCCAACCAGTTGAGTGTAATGTCATCTTGCGTACCAGCCGGCATCTGGAGAGTAATGCTTACATCGTCTCTTTCTATAACAGGAAAGAAGGTCGATTTTATGATCCCACCACTCATTGCCCCTATAGTGATCATAAAGAAGCCAACAAAAACACTGCTGATTAGCCAGGAGTTCTTCATGCTGAAGCGCAGTGCTGGGGCATAAATATTATCTCTTAAGTAATTCATGCGCCGGTCAAACCAAGCTTGTAGAAGATTAGGTGTTCGATCTTGGCTAAGTGCTTTGGAGTGGGCAACGTGAGTAGGCAAAATTAGCACGCCTTCAATCAAGGAAAAAAGTAAGGAGAAAATTACTACAATGGCCATTTCGCTAAAGAAATCACCCAAGCGACCGTCTATGAAGAGGAAGCTGGCAAAAGCAACTATTGTTGTAATGATAGCTGCAAAAACAGCGGGAAGAACCTGCATCGTACCATCAACGGCAGCTTGTACAGGAGATTTACCGTCTTCGTATTGTTGATAGATATTTTCACCAATGACGATGCCATCATCTACGAGGATACCAATTACAATGATCATCCCAAAGAGAGAAATAACATTGATGGTGATGCCTAGCAAATTAGCACAGATAAACATCCCCGCAAAGGAAATAGGAATAGCCAGTGCGACCCAAAAAGCAAGGCGCCAGTGTAAAAACATGGCTAAGAATGCGAGTACAATCAGGAAGCCAATGATCCCGTTTTTAGCAAGCAATTCTCGGCGTTGAACGAGAACGGTACTACCATCGCGGGAGATCGTTGCCTGAACTTCTGAATTACTCTTATTAAAGTCCTCTACATATTCCTTTACTTTAGCATTAATGCTAAGCATGTCTTCTTCAAGTGTATTCTGAACGTTGATGAGTACAGATGGAGCTCCGTTAAGGTAAGAACGATTAGGGGTGTCTGCCCACCTGTCACGGATATCTGCGACTTGATGTAAACGGACAGTTCCTCCTTCTGGCGTCGTTTTTACAACAATATCCCGAAGGCCATCGGCATAGTATTCTTTACCCTGTGCACGCACGAGTAATTCTTCCTTCTTGCCTTTGATCGTCCCACCGGTAATATCTACGTTTGACCCACGGACAGCTGTTGATGCTTCTTGTAAAGTCAGTCCGAAAGCACGCAGGTCACGCTCACGGAAAGTTATCTCGATTTCTTCTTCCGGAAATCCACTTAGCGTTACTTTGGAAAGGCCATCCATGGCCAAGAGGTCGTCTTCGATCTCGCGGGCATAAAGTTTCAATGCAGCTAAGCTTACATCTCCACTAAGGGCGACATTGATCGCAAAGCCGAGGTTTTCACGCTTGTAGATTACAGGCGGTTCCATGCCAGTAGGGAAGGAGTTGATCCGATCCACAGCGTTTTTTACATCTTGTAAGACCAAGTCGGTGTCATAACCCTTGAGGACTTCTACGGTGATGTTTCCACTGTTTTCAGAACTAACGGAAGTGTAGCGTTCGACACCCGTAAGCCCCTTGAGATTGTCTTCAATCTTGCTGACGATACCTTCTTCTACTTCTTCTGGAGCAGCACCTGGGTAGATCGTTTGGATACTGATGATCCGGCTAGGTGTTTCCGGGAAAAAGGTCGTTTTCATATTGACCGCCCCGAAATATCCCAGTGCTAGGAGGCCAAACATAATAAGGTTGGCCGCTACTGGGTATTTAATGAAGTATTGAACAATTCCACGCATAATCTTGGAAATCTAGAGCAATAATTGAGAAAGGTAAGAAGCAGGTATTTGGGGCTAGTTCATTCCCAGCGGAGCGGCCTCCGTATTATCGGAAGCATTCTGTTCCACAATAGGTAATGGTTCTACTTTCATGCCGTCAAAGGCACCGGGTATTGGCTTGGCCAATAGGGGAGTACCGTTGGGAACGCCTTGTACGATGATGTTCTCTGGTTCTACTTTTACCAATTTAATGGTGTGGAGACGTAGGGTACTATCCTGGATGGTGAATACCTGACGTTGATCTACGAGTAAATTTCGGGGAATACGTACGGCTTCATCAACGGAACGAGCAACAATGTCGCCTCGGAGATACATGCCCTCTCGAAGTTCTTTGCCTTTTACACCAATAAAGACCTGTACCGTTTGAGAACCGGGATCAATCTGGTCGCTGATGCGTTTGACTGTCCCCTGCCACTCACCAGCAATATCTTCGGAGGCCAATTTTACAGAATTTCCTACTTTGATGTAGTTGAGGTCGGCCATTGGTACGGTGGCAATGAGTTCGTAATTTCCTGTTGCCATCAATTCTCCCAACTTCTGCCCTGTACGGATAACGGTACCAGGGTTGATACTGGCTGAAGTAAGTACCCCTCCGAAAGGTGCGTAAAGTGTGAATTTACTCAACCGCTCTTCCTGGCTCTTGATGTTGTAATATTGAGTGTAAAGATTACGAGTGGCAATAAAGCGCTTCTCTTGATCTGTTTTAGGCTCAGGGAGCGGTTTGATGGCTTTTTCTACATCGAAGCTGTTCAGGTATTCTTCCCATACGGTGAAGTTTTCCGAATAATCGATTTTTAAATCAGGCATCGCTTGAGCAATGGCATTGAGTAGCGTGCTTTTTTGAGCAAGTAAAGCCAAGCGGGTTTCACTATCGTCGATTTTGATCAGTGGACTGCCTTTTGGGAAAAAAGTACCTACTTTGAATGCGCGTCCTGAACTTTGCACCATACCACCAACCTCGGCATAGAGTTCTACCTTGTCAAAGGCAGCTAACTGTCCCTGTACATCTAAGGTTGTTACAATGGTTTCTTGTTGTGCCGCCATCACCTGAGCTTGCTTGGCAGTGGTGACCTGTGGCTTACGAGGGGCTTCTTCCTTTTGCTGAGAAAGATAATTATACCCCATGAAGCCTATCAAAAGAATTATCCCTGCTCCAACAATGGATAATCGACGTTTTGTAAGATCAGTCATATCGTCAACCCAATTTTAATTTGTAAAACAAGCGATGCTTGAGTTTTAATTCCGTACAAGTTGCGTGTGCAACTATTTGCTTAAGTTGTTGTACATTTTTTGCAAAACAGTTGTGCAAGCTTCCAATTCTGAATCTGTAATTCCTGCTTTTGCTTCGGCCATAACCTCTTGGCCAAGCGGGAGAATAGTTTGATATACCTTACGCCCTTTTGGGGTAATGTAGATGCGTTTAGTACGTTTGTCTATAGGATCAGCTATTCTTAGCACCAAGGCTTCGCGCTCTAAAAGCTTGAGAGATCTGGTAATGGTAGCTTTGTCTTTGAAACTAGATATTGCTAAATCCTGCTGACGGACGCCATCTTTTTGATATAAGTCTGATAATACCCCCATGTGAGGCCCCATCAAGTGCTGGTCCTCTTTGTTGAGTTTATCATACATCCTGCCTGTTACAATTCGGCCAAGACGAATTGTAAGCAGTAAAAGGGGGTCTATTAGTTGATTAGAATTGGACAAAAAATGTTTTTTTGGTTGCGCACGCAACTATAAACTACTTAGTTGTAAAAAGGTTTAGTTGGTTGTACTTTTTTTTGTGAAACCTCGCTTTTTTGCAGCAAACGGGGTTTCACAGTTACAGTGAAACCCCGCCGGTCCTTTGAAACTCTTGTCAAAGTCATTCGTTCAACACCACTTCCAAATTTTATTCTAATGGTATTCGTTAGCAGAATGATTCTATTGAACTATCACTGGTTGAAGACTCAATCCACCATCACTTTGCAGTACAAATAAGTATAAACCAGGAGTCCATTGGGCATTGATTTGTTTTGTTATGGTACTTCCTGTGCCTTTAAAATCCATTTTAAAAACGGTAGATCCGAGGATGTTTTTAATACTTACGTGATAATTTTCCCCAATCTTACTCTCAAAGCTGAAACGGAGAAAATCACTTGTTGGATTGGGGAATACCTTGAGAGCTGTTTCCTCTGAAGATAAATACTGTGTAGTAGTCGGGTCGCATTCGTCTGGAACACCATTGTTGTTGTTGTCCAGATTGTCATCGCCACCTGGGCAAAGGTCGTCTGCA
>NZ_JBOEFX010000004.1:0-41165 GCF_050633125.1 Lewinella sp. | reverse complement strand
AAAGCTTTATCTTTTTCAAAATTAGAGAAGTGGCATAATCTCGCCATTCAATGGTTCTTTTGGCAATTTAACCTCGAGCAACAGCATTACATGTGACACACCGCCGGCGATGCGCTTGCTTCTGCGGCGATTATTATCACGTTCTTTTAAAAAGGAAAGAAAATTCATGGCTTAGCGTTTTAGTGTTTTCTTGGAAAATTTCAGGAACACCTGGTTGAATAGGCTGCCCTTAATGATGAGTGAAAGGGCATATAGGGCCAGTATTCCAATGCATACATACAAGACAATAGTAGCTCCCAGCATCGTAATAATCTGGACCTCATCCCTGAGAAAATCACTATGGCTCCAAACGACATAAGCAGAAAAAAGAATGGCAATAAGAAAAAGCACACCTACCGCAGTCCTAAATATCTTGTTTTCCCGAACTGCGTTTTTATTAAACTCTAATTGATTATCAAGTACTTCGTCCAATACACTGTTGGCTTCGTCGCCTATGGCCAGATGGCTGGCTGCCAGACTTTTTTCACCTTTGCTGAGGTCGTCTAAAAAGGCAATAAGCGCCATGTTGACCCGATTCATCTCTACCCGAGCGTTCTCTTGAGTTATGGTTGCTCTTGTAGCTTGACGTTTAATTTCATCATAATGTGCTTGAAGTGCTTCCAGGTTAGGAGCAAACTCGGGGAGTTGTTGTCGCAATTGTTTAATCACCTCATCTGTTTTACCGCTGATGATTAATTGCTTGTAGTAGGAACGAAAGTCCAGCGAATTGACAGCTGGACTTTGTGCATTGTTAGAAGGCATTGAATTTTGGATTAGAATAGGTGCAAAAAGGTTTCAACAGAAAATCAAAAATGGCTAACTAATAAATGAGGAATTACTCCCTAGCAGAGTAATTCCTCATTTATGGTCTCTCAAGTTAAGTTATTTTTAATTAAGCTATCGAAAGGCTACTCTTGGAAACACCTACCACTCCAAATCTTCGCAAATAAACCTACTGCTCAAACGCAAACTGTATAATGTTCGCTCCCATCCGTAATGCGGACTGGCGAAGCTCTTCAGGGTCTTTGTGTACAGCGGGATCTTCCCATCCGTCACCTAGGTCACATTCGGCGGTGTAGAAGCAAACCAAACGGTCTTCGAAGATCAGCCCGAAGCCACGGGCTGCGCCACCGTCGTGTTCATGCACTTTAGGCAAGCCGTTGTTGAAATCAAATCGCTGGTGATAGATGGCGTGCTCAAAAGGCAGTTCTATAAAATCCAATTCGGGGAACACTTTCTTCATGGCAGTGCGTACGAAAGGGTCCATGCCGTAGTTGTCATCAATGTGCAGGAAACCTCCGGCGAGTAGGTAGTTACGCAGATTGTCGGCTTCGGTATCAGAAAAGACGACGTTGCCGTGTCCTGTCATGTGAATCCAGGGGTAGTTGAACAACTCGGCACTGCCTACTTCGACGACCGCATATTCACTTTCGTTGAAATTGGTATTGAGTAGCGTATTGCAAAACGAAGCCAGATTAGGTAGGGCTGTCGGGTTGGCATACCAGTCTCCCCCACCCCGATATTTTAGTAAGCCCAGCTTCATTGGGGCCGTTGCAGGTGGCACCGGGGCCCAAGACCAACTACTGCCCGCAAGCAGTACAATCATTACAAAAAGTAGACGCTGTGTAATCTTCACGATTTTTTCTTTAATTTCTTTGACCACAAAAAATGTCAGAGAAGTTGATTTAGTAAAGCAATGCTTTGTGTGGCCACCAAGGCGGCAGTTTCTGTGCGTAACCGGGTAGGCCCCAAAGTGATTGGCTGGCTGCCATTTGCTTGTGCCAACAGCACCTCTTCCTCCGTAAAATCACCTTCCGGGCCAATCAGGATAAGAACGTTGGTCGGAGCCTGGTAGTTGTCAATGAGCGGGCTTTTTACATCCTCGTTACACCAACCGATATAAGTAGCCTGATTTTCATGGAATTGCTCAACAACTTCTGCAAAAGATGTAAACTCCTTTAATTCAGGTAGCCATGCTTGCAGGCTCTGCTTCATGGCTGACACCAGAACTTTCTCATAACGATCAATCCTGATCCTGGGGCGTTCGGTACGGCTGCATTTCAGAGGGATAATGGTGTCTACTCCTATTTCCGTAGCTTTTTCCAGAAACCATTCAAAGCGATCATTACTTTTGGTGGGAGAAACGGCCATGGTTAAATGGTAGTTAGCTCGTTGAGTTTCTTTCCGTGTTTGCGTAAGCTGAACGGTGCAGGAGCGTTTTGATGTTTCGGTGATAAGGCCTTTGTACCAGCCTCCTTTTCCGTCAACAATATCCAACTCATCGCCGACCCGCTTGCGCAAAACTTGCACCGCGTGGCGAGCCTCTTCGGCGGGGAGGTCGATGTATTCCTGGTCAATCTGTGGTATAAAAAACAATTGCATAGACCGCAAAACTAAAGAATTAATCAAAATCGAATACCTTTGCCAACTTTCTGGGCAACATTTCTTTCTCGGATAATGTTGTACTTCCCGGTTATAACTAACAAAAATGGGTTTTCAAAGTAAACCTACCCACTAACATATGGATATTTTGATCATGGCTGGCCAACTGATGTTGAGCCTTTCTATTTTGATTGTTTTGCACGAAGGAGGTCACTTCCTCCCCGCCCGTTTCTTTGGCACCCGTGTAGAGAAATTCTATCTCTTTTTCGACCCCGGCTTTGCTTTGTTTAAAAAGAAGATTGGTGAAACCGAATACGGCATTGGCTGGTTGCCACTGGGCGGCTATGTCAAGATCAGTGGTATGATCGACGAGAGTTTCGATAAAGAACAAATGGAGGGTGAGCCTCAGGAATGGGAGTTTCGCTCTAAACCGGCTTGGCAACGATTGATCATTATGTTGGGTGGTGTGACCGTCAATTTCATACTTGGACTGCTCATTTTCGGCTGTGTACTCTGGTATTATGGTCAGGAATACTTGCCTAATGAGCGAATCGAGTACGGTATTGCCGTTGATTCTCTAGGTCGTGAAATCGGCTTACAGGATGGCGATCATGTACTCTCTATTAATGGCGAGGATTTTGAAAAATTCAATAGTCGGACCCTTTTACGGGAGATTGTGATCAATAATGCTCAGGCTATGCAGGTTCGCCGCAATGGCGAGGTGGTCAATATTGAGATTGATGAGCGTTTTGTAGGTGAACTATCTAGCTACCAAAACAAAGGAGCATTGCTTTTTGTACCTCGTGTACCTTTCATAGCTGCTGATTTTTCGAAAGAATCTCCTGCTAAGGTGGCGGGGATTCTAGAGAAGGATAGTATCATTTCTTTGAATGGCACCCCTACCCCATTCTTTTCCGATTTTGTCCATGAGATCGAGCCTTTTGTCGCGCAAGAGGTTATAGTTGGTGTTATTCGGGATGGCCAGCCAAAAGATATTAAAGTCACTACTACAAAGGATGGTAAAATAGGCGTTAGGCCAGCCGCTCCAAACTACTTTTTCGGTACAGAACGGCAAGAGTATACTTTTGCTGAGGCCATGCCTGCTGGTGCTGCACTGGGTATGGCTACGCTTAACGACCAGTTGAAAGCTTTCGGGCAAATGTTCCGCGGGCGCATCAAGGCTTCCGAAAGCTTGGGCGGTTTTGCTTCAATTGGTTCCATGTTTGGCGCCGTTTGGGATTGGGAGCGCTTCTGGACGATGACGGCTGTGTTGTCATTGATTCTTGCCTTTATGAACTTGTTGCCTATTCCAGCACTTGATGGAGGTCACGTAATGTTTTTGCTTTACGAGGCGGCCTCTGGTCGCAAGCCCAGCGATAAATTCATGGAATACGCTACTATCATAGGCTTTGTGATCGTAATTGGCTTGGTGATCTTCGCGAATGGGTTGGATATCAAGCGTATCTTCTTTGGTGGGTAGGTTTTTTTGAACCATATGAGGGATTATAAGGTCATTTAAGATTTTGAACCACCAAAGGCACTTAAGATTTTTTAAAAGCCCCGAGGAACGACGTTCCTCGGGGCTTTTGACTTGAAATTAGTGCGGAAGGCAGGGCCTAAAGCTCGGCGGACGGAGGAGCAGGACAAGGGATGGGCCGCCGCTCCGGAGCGGCAGACAGCCCGGTGCCGATCCCGACTGCATCAGTCGGGAGAAGGCATGGCCCCAAAAGCTAACATGCACAGAAAACCTTTACCTCATTGGCAATTTCAGGAAAGAAGGCTGTAAATTCTTGTGTCAAAGCGGCTTCTTCTTCCTTGATGGTCAGGAGGATGTTTTCCAGGAATTCGGGGCGGGAAACACGTTTTTGGATGCGGCTAAAGGTGTAAGCGATGCCATCGAGGGTACCATACCTGACGAGCCAATCATCGGCAATCATTCTGGGGACAATAGAGTGCAGGCGCTCTGGCATTATTGACAGATGTTTTTCCAGCGTACGGTAAGCACCTTGGGCAAATGCCTCCAGGCTCCCTGGCCCAAATTTGGTCCAATGATTGGCGAGCACATAATCGTAAAGGACGTCAATAACTACCCCAGCATATTTGCCATGGCGGTGATGGATGCGCTTGGTGCCTTGCCGGACGAGCGGGTGAGCATCGGTAAACGTATCGATCAAGCGATGCAGCCTTATACCTTGCTGAACAGCCTCCGAAAACTGAGGCAATTCCTTGTTTTTGACAAAGTCACCGAGGAAATTACCGATCATGAGCTCTTCCTGTTCACAGGAGAGAAGGAGATGTGCTAGAAAGTTCATGAAGGAAAGGTAAGGAATAATAAGCCAAACAACAGAATTACTTGTATCTTCGCGCCCGATAAAAAAGAAACGATCGAATGGGACTTCAGTGTGGTATTGTGGGCTTGCCCAACGTAGGTAAATCTACCCTCTTCAACGCCTTGACCTCCGCGAAAGCGCTGGCGGCGAACTATCCTTTTGCAACCAAGGAACCCAATGTGGGGGTAATTACCGTACCCGACCCGCGTTTGGATAAATTGGCAGAATTTGTCAACCCTCAGCGGATTCTTCCTACCAACGTAGATATCGTTGATATTGCTGGCTTGATTAAAGGAGCTAGTAAGGGAGAAGGTTTGGGCAATCAGTTTTTGGGAAACATCAGGGAAGTAGATGCTATTTTGCATGTTGTCCGTTGTTTTGATGATGACAACATTGTGCATGTCGACGGTAACGTTGACCCTGTTCGCGACAAGGAAATCATCGACACCGAATTGATCTTCAAAGATTTGGAGACCGTTGAAAAACGTGTAGACAAATTGCGCAAAGCTGCCAAAAGTGGCGAAAAAGAGGCTAAGCGCATCGTTGAGATCGGGAAAGTTATTCAGGATCACCTCGAAAGTGGTAAGCCTGCCCGTAGCGTGTCTTTGCCAGAAGATGGCTACGCGTTGCTCAAAGAGATGATGTTGCTGACAGCCAAGCCTATCCTTTACGTCTGTAATGTAGATATGGATTCGGTAGAAAGTGGTAACGAATACACCGAGCGTTTCAAGGCTGCAGTGGCTGATGAAAATGCAGAAGTGCTCTTGATTTCAGCGGCGATTGAGGCAGATATTGCTGAATTGGATACCAAAGAAGAGCGCGACGAATTCATCGCAGAAATGGGCCTTCCGGAACCTGGTGTAAACCGCGTTATTCGCAGCGCTTATTCTTTATTGAAGCTTATCACTTACTTTACTGCCGGTGAAAAGGAAGTACGTGCCTGGACGATCATTGAAGGCACTAAAGCTCCCGGTGCCGCCGGAGTGATTCATACTGACTTTGAAAAAGGCTTTATCCGTGCAGAAGTTATTGCTTATGCAGACTATGTTAAGTACGGTTCTGAACAAGCGGTAAAAGAAGCTGGAAAACTGAGTGTGGAAGGTAAAGAGTATGTGGTCAATGATGGAGACGTGATGCACTTCCGCTTCAACGTGTAGTAGATTTGTTCTACTGGGGTCATCGTGGGGCTAAATCGAATCTTTTGTCATTATTTGATTCGCGGCTACTTTGTGGTTTCCCATTATCTGACCTCGTATAATTAATCTCATGCTCCAATATTTCGTGATATACAAGCCTTTCGGAGTGCTTTCGCAATTTACGCGAGAGGCTCCTCATCATCGTACATTGGCCGACTTGTATAATTTTCCTAAGGATGTTTACCCTGTAGGCCGCCTCGACCAAGACAGTGAAGGCTTGCTCCTTCTTACGAATGATAAACGGCTAAACAGTAAGCTGCTTGACCCACGATGGGCACATGAACGCAACTACTGGGTGCAAGTAGAGGGCGTTCCTACAGAAGAGGCATTTACACGACTGAATAACGGTGTGAATATCCGTATCAAGAAGCGTGATTATCGCACACGTCCGGCCAAATCTAAAATGCTGGTCCCCTTCCCTACGCTACCAGATCGTGACCCACCCATTCGGGTTCGGAAAAGTGTTCCTGACAGTTGGATCGAATTACGTCTCACGGAGGGTAAAAACCGTCAGGTTCGCAGAATGTGTGCCACCGTAGGTTTTCCTGTTTTGCGACTGGTACGCGCCGCCATTGAAGATTTGACGCTCGGCGATATGAAGCCCGGTGATGTTCGGGAATGGGAGGCCCCCGCATTGCTGCGCGCGCTAAAACTCCGGGGATGATTATTTGTATTGATGTTCATTACCGCGAAGATTTCGCCCAGGTGGCAGGTGTGCTGTTCAACGATTGGACAGATAAAGAGGCCTACAAAACGTACACCATCAAAACGCCCCTGGCTGGGGAATACGAACCGGGAAAGTTTTTCAAACGAGAGCTTCCTGCGCTGCTGGCCCTCCTCGCAGAAGTGAGTGAACCCCTGGATTTTATTCTTGTAGACAGTTATGTTTATTTAGGTAAAGATAAGCCCGGTCTAGGCGTCTACCTCTATGATGCCTTGGACGTGAAAGTACCTGTCATAGGCTTAGCAAAGAACCATTTCCGAGCTGCCGAAGAAGTAGAAGTGCGCCTGCTGCGTGGCGAAAGCAGCAAGGCACTGTTTGTTACAGCCATTGGTTGTGAAGCTGCTTGGGCGACAGATAGGATCAAAGACATGGCGGGTGATTATCGCTTACCTAACTTGGTGAAGTTGGCGGATCAGTTGAGTAAGGCGTGAGTAATACAAAAGAATAGATTTGGCATACCACCTTCGATTCTGTGAATCGGTCCCGCCAGCGGGACACATTTTGTTGAGACAGGTAGCTGATATGTCGATGCATTCTCGTGATGTCTCCAAAAGGCTACTCCCCTTCATAAAAGACTGCCATTTCGTCCAAGCCTTTTCTATCTAAGTCTGGTACATAGACGGGTTGCTTGGGGTAGCCTACAGGTAATAGCAGATAAGCGCGTTCATTCTTAGGTCTTTTAAGAATATTGGTTAGGAAATTCATAGGACTGGGGGTATGCGTAAGCGTCACCAGGCCCGCATTGTGGATAGCGGTGATCAGCATACCGCAGGCGATGCCTACTGATTCGTTGACGTAATAATTGTTGTGCTTTTTGCCATCGGTATCCAATTCAAAAGCCCTTTTGCAGACGATGATGAGCCAGGGAGCTTCCTCCAGGAAGGGCTTGTACATATTGGTGGCCATGGGTTTGAGGTCGTCCTTCCAGCGGTCGCTCATACGGCTTTCGTAGCTTTCCTTTTCTTCCGCTTCTGCTGCGATGCGAATTTGTTTCTTCAACACTGGATCACTGATAGCACAGAAAGTCCACGGTTGTTTGTGCGCGCCAGAGGGCGCTGTGGAAGCCGATTTGATGATATTCTCAATGACCGATTTGGCTACGGGTTCATTGGTGAATTCTCTTACGGAACGGCGCGTATCCAGCCACTGGTAAAAGGCATCACTTTTTGCGGCCATTTCTGCAGGTTCCAGGCGGTCGAGGTGAAAAGAGACGTGGCGGTGTCCTTCTATTTCTATGGTGTGATTGTTGGTCATGATAAAGTTGGGCTGTTGATCCAGTAATTGTCGGGAGGTAAAGGTAATAGATTTCCGTCTTTGAAAAAGTCGTGTTGGCGGTAGAATGGTAGGCTGAAAAACCTACTGCAAATTCTTAATCCTAGCCATTGGGCCGGGACACAGCGCTTTATGACAAGTCATACAGTTGTTGATCATACCATCATAAACATCTATTATCTGGGCTTGGCTGGCGGTTTCCAAGCTTTCGATGGTTTGCAAGTAGGCTGCCGCAAATGCCTTGTATTCTTCAGAAGCCGCCTTTTCGGGTTCAGTAGCGTGAGCGGTCAGTATTTTATCGTGGTCGAGGGTTAGCGTAACGGGCTCGTTGTTTGCTATTTGTTTTTTAATTCTTTGAGCTTCATCAAACATGGCTCGCATTAGAAGCGCCAGTTCACTATCTCCATTGGGGTTCAAAGGCTTTTGGATTTGCTCCTCTGTACTGGAGCAATCCTTGCTGTCTTCGCTGCAAGAAACACCCAGTGCAAAAAGAGATAACAGGCAAATTGTTATTATTAAAGTAGTGCGCATTAGGTAAATATTAATGTTGTCTAATATCCCTCAAATTAGCAAATAACCATCAATTGATTCCAACAAGCTCCCGTTGATTTTCTTAATATTTATCTGTGCTTTATTCTTCAGTATGCAGCTTACGTAATACAGTCATCAAGGTGATATTTGTCACCCTTGCGGCACCTATTTTGCGCTTAACTTGAGAGCTCTGTAAAACAAGGTCTTCGCCAAACACGATCTAGTATGGAATTATTTTTCAGAAAGAGTATCATTGCCGCCACTGGCTTGTTTCTCTGCATTTTTCTTATTGTTCACCTGTCTGCCAATTGCATCTTACTGTTGCCAGAGGATATTGCCAGAGAGTTGTACAACTCCTACTCTACTACCCTACGGGAAAATCCGCTGATAAAATTGGTGGCCTATGCCTTGTACCTTTCTATAATACTGCATGTGGTTTATGCTCTCTTGGTAACGCTTCGTAATCGGAAAGCAAAGCCAACAAAGTACGCTGTCAACCATAGTAATGAAAACAGTAGTTGGGCCTCACAGAATATGGGGTTGATTGGCATTTTTATTCTCCTTTTTATTGTTGTGCATTTAGCCAATTTCTGGGCAAGGATAAAACTGGGAATGGGAGAAGCTGTAGGTACTGATGCCTTCGGCTACGTAGATGTTTATGAAGTAACCAGTAGTTTATTTCACAATATCTACTACGTTATCTTTTATTCTTTACTAATGATTCCTTTGGGGCTTCATCTTCATCATGGATTAAAAAGAGCCTTTAAGACACTTGGTTTTTATCATAAATCGGGGCTTAATTTACTAGCGAAAATCGCAGTGGTTTATGCTGCGATAATGTCTGTTGGTTTTGGGATAATCCCTTTTATCGTTTACTTCAAATAGCTATTGTCTTATGAGATTGGATGCAAAAATCCCGGAAGGAAAACTCGAGGAGAAGTGGCGCAATTATCAGATAAAAAGTAAACTGATAAATCCTGCCAATAAGAAAAAACTCAACGTCATTGTTGTCGGTTCTGGCTTGTCTGGAGCTGGGGCAGCTGCTACGCTTGCAGAGCTAGGTTACGATGTGCAATGCTTTTGTTACCAGGACTCTGCTCGTCGTGCGCACTCTGTTGCGGCGCAAGGCGGTATCAACGCGGCTAAGAATTATCAGCACGATGGTGATAGTGTTTGGCGTATGTTTCACGACACCCTTAAAGGCGGAGATTTTCGCTCCAGAGAAGCCAACACCTACCGACTTGCAGAGTTATCAGCACCCTTGATTGATCATTTTACGCAACAAGGAGTACCCTTTGCCAGAGAATATGGCGGCGTATTGGTCAACCGAAGTTTTGGCGGCGTGCAAGTGCAAAGAACCTTTTACGCACGTGGGCAGACAGGGCAACAACTGCTATTGGCGGCCTACTCGCAGCTTTATAAAATGATCCGCGCTAAAAAAGTGACCATGCTACCGCGCACAGAAATGTTGGACTTGGTAGTCGTGGATGGCAAAGCAAAAGGGATTATCGCCCGCGACTTGGTTAGCGGAGAAATTAAACGCTACGCTGCAGACGCAGTGGTGTTGGCTACCGGTGGTTATTCCCGTGTATTCCGATTATCGACATTGGCCATCGGCTGTAACGGCTCTGCGATTTGGAAAGCACATAAGAAAGGCGCTCTTTTTGCAGCTCCGAGTTTTACGCAAATACACCCCACTGCCCTACCCCAGTCTAGTGAGGCACAATCGAAGCTGACCTTGATGTCGGAGTCGCTACGCAATGATGGCCGAATATGGGTGCCCAAGACGAAGGGAGATTCGCGAAAAGCAAATGAGATTCCGGAAGAAGAAAGAGACTATTATCTGGAAAGACGCTACCCTAGTTTTGGCAACCTTGCCCCGCGTGATATCGCCTCCAGGGCCGCCAAAGAAAGAATTGATGCAGGGCATGGTGTAGGCCGCCTGAAAAATGCCGTCTACCTCGATTTCAAACATTCGATAGAACGCCTGGGACTGGAAACGATTAAAGACCGCTACAGGAACCTCTTCAAAATGTATAGAAAAATCACGGGCGTAGATGCCTATCAGGAACCCATGCAGATATCACCAGCTGCTCACTTCTCGATGGGTGGCCTTTGGGTAGACTATGAGCTGATGACCACCATTCCTGGATTATACGCCATTGGTGAATGTAATTTTTCGGATCATGGAGCTAATCGCCTTGGCGCAAACTCACTGCTTCAGGCCAGTGTCGACGGTTATTTTATTCTTCCCAATACAATCAACAATTATCTGGCCTCGGAGATCAAGGAAGCATCCGTCTCTGCCGATCATCCTGCTTTTGCGGAGGCGGAGAAGGAGGTGAAGGAACACATCGCGCGTATATTGTCCATCGACGGCTCCAAAACGGTTGACCATTTTCATCGGGAGCTTGGGAAAGTAATGTGGCAAGAATGTGCCATGAGCCGCAGCAAGGCCGGCTTGGAAAAAGCTATTAATCAACTTAAGGAGATCAAGGATGATTTTTGGAAAACGGTAAAAGTTACCGGCCATGGTCAGGAACTGAATACAGAATTAGAAAAAGCACTCCGCCTGGCCGATTTTATCGAACTGGGCCTTTTGATGTGTACAGATGCCTTGCAAAGAGAAGAATCCTGTGGCGCCCACTTCCGGGAAGAGTACCAAACGGAAGATGGAGAAGCTGTTCGAGTGGATGACAACTACGCCTACGTATCGGCCTGGGAATACACGGATAGTGGCTTCCAATTACACAAAGAGGAACTGGAATTTGAATTTGTTAAACCCACTGTTAGAAGTTATAAATAGGCCCCTTATGAAAGTTACGTTTCGAATTTGGCGACAAAACACTCCCGATGAACAAGGAAGTTTCAAAGATTATGAGGTTGATGGCCTCAATGCTGATATGTCCTTCCTGGAAGCCTTGGATCATTTGAATGAAATACTGGTGCTTCGCAATGAGAAAGTCGTTGCATTTGAGTACGACTGCCGCGAAGGCATCTGCGGGCAATGCGGGGTATACATTAATGGCCGGGCTCACGGTCCGCATGAAAACATCACTACTTGCCAGTTGCACATGCGCAGCTTTGAAGACGGGGGGACGATTGTTATTGAACCCTGGCGAGCAGATGCTTTCCCCATCATTAAAGACCTCATTGTTGATCGTTCTGCCTTTGACCGGATCATTGAGCAAGGTGGTTACATTAGCGCAAAAACAGGAACTGCCCCCGAGGCAAATGCTATTCCCATTGGCAAGGAAATTTCCGACCGTGCTATGGATGCTGCCGCTTGTATTGGATGTGGGGCTTGTGTAGCAACGTGCAAAAATGCTTCCGCAGCCTTGTTTACTTCCGCAAAAATAAATCACTTAAACTCCTTGCCGCAGGGCCAGCCAGAAGCTCATAAGCGGGTACTTGAGATGACGGCTCAAATGGAGAAAGAAGGATTTGGTCACTGTACTTTTACCGGGGCTTGTGAAGTGGAATGCCCAGAAGGAATTTCTATTGTCAACATCGCAGAAATGAATGCGAGGTACCTTAAAGCGAAGTTGTTTAGCTAAGAGCGTTTACCTGTGTTGATCATCGCTGTAGGAATAGGTTCCAAACATGCTCTTATGTTTGGCCTTGTTGTCTGATGCAAAATTCTAATGTAATTCTAACGTCCACAAAGGGCGGCAGTTACACCAATCGCCTATCTTTATGTTTTCTCATTTATACATAAATCTGCTAAAATCGCAAAGCAAATATTAGTCATAGAGGACGAACCCAATGTGGCTGCGTTTATAAGCCAAGGACTCCAGGAGTCAGGTTATAATGTATTTGTAGCCTATGATGGGCAAAATGGTTTGGACTTATTGAGCCAAAAGAACATAAGCCTAGTGGTTCTCGATATTATTTTGCCTGGCATGGATGGTCGGGAGGTCGCAAAAAAAATCAGGAAAATGGGCTATTACAATCTTCCTATAATTATGCTCACGGCTTTGGGAACAACGGAAAATATTGTAAAAGGATTGGATGCCGGAGCAGATGATTATCTCGTTAAACCATTTAAATTTAAGGAATTACTGGCTAGAATCCGTGCACGAACAAGAAACAAAGACAAGATTTTAAGCAAGAATCATATATTAAGAATAGAGGATTTAGAGCTGGATAGTGATGCTAAAATAGTAAAGCGAGCTGGTGAAGAAATCAAATTGACCTCGACAGAATTTCGTTTGCTTGAATATCTTTTGAAAAACAAGAACAAGGTTTTGAACCGAATAGATATTCTTGAGAATGTATGGGATGTTAATTTTAATATGGGAACGAACGTGGTAGATGTTTATGTCAATTATCTTAGAAACAAGATAGATAAGAATTATGGCACGAAATTAATACACACTGTAATCGGAATGGGCTATGTGCTTAAAAGAGAGTAATTCACTTTATGAATTTAAGAACAAAAATAACATCTGTTTTCATTGTACTAACTAGTTTGTTCCTAACTGGTGTTTTTATTATTATTTTTTACTCGTCAAAAGAATATACAGAAAGTGAATTTTATTTACGCTTGAGCCAAAGGGCGACCATTGCCGCCCAAGCCTATTTAGATAAAGATGAATTAAACACAGATATTTATGAAGACATCAGGATACGCCACTTGCAGACCCTCCCGAATGAGGAGGAGGTGATTTATCCTGTAGATATTAAAAACCAAAGACCTCTAACGGAATTCAGCCAAGAGCAACCTGCGTCTTTTTTTGAAAAAATATTTAAGAATAAATATGCAGAGTTAAAACTAGGTGAATATTTTTATACAGGGCTATTGTTTCATCACAATAAGGGAGATTTCATTGTGGTGCTATCGGCTACCGATCTCTATGGATTTGGGAAGCTTAACAATTTGAGAAATATTCTTGTCTCTGCATTTTTCGCAAGTATTATTTTTATTTTCATCTTGGGAAGATATTATGCAACGCAAGCCTTAAGCCCCATTACAAAGATAATCGAAGAGGTTAATACAATACGTGCTGAAAGCTTATCTCTTCGACTAAACACGGACAATAGTAAGGATGAGCTTGGTGAACTTTCACGCACTTTTAATAATATGCTGGATAGGCTACAGATATCTTTTGACCTACAAAGTAATTTTATAAACAACGCCTCTCATGAACTCCGAAACCCACTTACTGCAATTTTAGGTCAAACCGAAATTACACTCAATAAAGACAGAAGCGCAGAGGATTATCATACCATTCTCAAGAATATAAACCTTGAAGCATCTCGTCTTGATTTTCTAGTGAATGGTCTTTTAAAACTAGCCAAAGCAGATTTTGATTCACAAGGGCTTGTCATTGATGTCATACGTTTAGATGAATTGGTTCTGGACATAAAAAAGAACCTTGATGTAGCGATTCCTGATAATAATATTGAATTAGATTTTGAGGGATTACCCGAAAACGAAGAAGCCATTACGCTCTTGGGAAGTGAATCTCTTTTAAATGTTGCATTGAGCAATATATTGGAAAATGCCTGCAAGTTTTCGAATAACCAAAAAGTAGTTTTTAAAATAATAGCTGATACTGATTGTATCTTACTTGCTATCAAAGATCAAGGTGTAGGAATCCCTAATAACGAATTACAGAATATTTACGAACCTTTTTTTAGAGCTTCTAATGTCAGAGGAATAGAAGGTTTTGGTTTTGGCCTTCCTCTAGCCTATCGTATCATCAAGATGCATTCTGGAGAAATACGAGTCCTCTCTCAAGTAAACAAGGGTACTATAATAAAAATAAGCCTTCCTAACAAGAATGCCTATACTCGGCACTAAAAGCATGTTTAGGTAATAATTCTATCAGCCGATCAAAAATCTAATCTCATTCTAATTTCGCTCTTATAGAGCTCTAATATCGGATAATTAATTTCACCGAAAATTTTGAAAGTGAAAAAAATATTTATCCCCACAGACTTCACCCCTGAGTCTTTAGAGCTTGTGGAATATGCCGTTTTAAATCACCCATCCACTCAACTGAATATTATCTTATTAGCAGGATTTCGGTCGCCAGATAAACGCTGGGATCTTATCCATTTGAACCCCAAGAAAGAAATTTGGGGACAACTTAATTCTAGGTTCAAGGAGTTCCAGCGCCGTCTGTTACTTGACCATAAGGAGAGTATTGTTAATATATCTTTTGAATTATTTACGGGGATTAACTCCTATGCTTTTCGAAATTTCTTAGAGCTACACGGGGTGGAAGATGCTGTCGTTCCAGCAGCTAGCGTGCTGCATTATCGAAGTGAAAAATGGTTTGACCCTACCTCGTTTATCAAAGAGAATGTAAAAAATGTTATTGAAGTTCCTATTGAACGTACCAAAGAAGTGCCCAAGAGGAAGTTTTCAATAACCAGCTTGTTTAATTTATAACCTCATACCAAAAGAAAAGGTCGTTTATACAATCTTATGGAAAATTTCACAAAAAAGTATTTGAAGTCTGATATCAAATCAGGATTAGTTGTCTTTTTGGTCGCACTGCCCTTATGCTTGGGGATTGCTCTTGCTAGTGGCGCACCACTGTTTTCGGGTATCATCGCTGGTGTTGTCGCGGGTATCGTCGTAGGAACGCTTAGTGGTTCGCAATTGAGTGTTTCTGGCCCCGCAGCAGGGTTGACGGCAATCGTTTTGGCTGCAATAGCAAGTTTAGGATCGTTTGAAGCCTTCCTCTTAGCGGGGGTGCTCGCAGGAGTTATACAGATTGTTCTTGGTTTTTTAAAAGCTGGCGTTCTCTCCAATTATTTGCCATCTAATGTGATAGAAGGCATGCTTGCCGCAATAGGTATTATCATTATTCTATCGCAGTTGCCACACGCAGTAGGTTTTGACGAAATGCACGAAGGAGATTACTTTTTCATCAATACAGATGGGCAACATCAAATTTTTGTAACCCTGGCCAATGCAATTAACTACATTCATCCCGGAGCCGTAATTGTCGTATTGACCTCTTTAGCTATTTTGATAGCATTTACGAAAGTGCCTGTCTTACAAAAAATAAAATCCATTCCAGGTGCATTGGTAGCTGTATTGGCTGGCATTGCTTTAAATGAGCTTTTTAAAGCAA
Source organism: Lewinella sp. (assembly GCF_050633125.1). NCBI lineage: Bacteria > Pseudomonadati > Bacteroidota > Saprospiria > Saprospirales > Lewinellaceae > Lewinella > Lewinella sp. Next base: position 25,600 of record NZ_JBOEFX010000004.1, on the reverse strand, counting down.
CAGACTCTTCACTTGCAATCAGTCAAGACCACTTGGTAAGCCTTCCTATTCCGGAAACGATGGGACAATTTTGGAGTCAATTTAGTTTGCCGGATTTCAAGCAAATAACGAATGTAGAAATCTGGATTGTGGCGTTTACCATTGCTGCAGTTGCAAGCATCGAGACTTTATTATGCATTGAAGCTGCTGACAAGATGGATCCATTAAAAAGATATACGAACACGAATAGGGAATTAAAAGCCCAGGGTGTTGGCAACATGCTTAGCTGTTTAATAGGTGGCATTCCTGTTACCTCGGTAATCGTAAGGACTTCTGCAAATGTAAATGCGGGTGGAAAAACCAAAATTGCAGCAATATCACACGGTGTGTTTTTGATGCTTGCTGTAATAACAATCCCATCGTTGCTGAATAAGATTCCTCTAGCATCACTTGCAGCAGTATTATTGGTGATTGGTTATAAATTAGCTAGTCCTCGCATATTTGTTCATATGTGGCGCAATAGTAAAAAATTCCAGTTTATCCCCTTTGTGGTCACTGTGATAGCAATAGTCATGACTGACTTATTGGTAGGCGTAAGCATCGGCCTGGCTGTGAGTGTTTACTTCATTTTACGTGGAAATGTGAAGCTAGCTTATTTCTTTAAAAAGGATAAGCATCAGGAAGGAGAAACAATACAGATGGAGCTAGCACAGGAAGTATCTTTTTTGAACAAAGCAGCTATAAAACAAACATTTGCCCATCTACCTGATGAAAGTAAAGTCATTATAGACGCTTCAAGCACGGTATATATTGATTACGATGTCCTTCAGCTAATAAAGGAATTTGTAAATGAAGGAGCTGTAGATCGAAGCATAGCAGTGGAGACGATTGGTTTTCGGAAGGAGTATGATATTGAAAATTCTGCTTCATATGTAACTTCGATCATACCCGATACAGGTAGCCCTATTTCTCCTAATGTGGCAGCTAACGGGATCAAGATACCTTCGAATATACTGAAGGTCGGAGAATTGAGAAACGGATAACTATCTATTTTCTAGTGTTTTATATTGTCATTTCTTCTAAAAACATACCCGGTTCTAGTGCGTAAAAGTCACTTCATATCAGGTATAAAACGTTAATAACAAACGACTTCATGTGCAAAGCAATAAAAGGGCATTGTGTGCTAAAACCTGTTTTCTGTTTTTTACTTTTTCCTCTGATCGGCATTTTTAGTTGCGAAAAATCATCAAGTGATGAAGCTGTTTTGATGGAGTTGTTCCAAAAGGAAAAAGATCTGAATTGTAATCTCTCTTTGATGAAAGACAGTATTACAATGGAATGGGATAACATCAATAATCTACTGGAAAAGACCCTCCCTGATGATATGCCCCAAGAGGAGCGAGCAAATATGCTAAAAGTAAGGAATGCTAGCTTGATTAGGATGTTCCAGTCTTTTGATGATACAGACGAAACAGTAAAAATGGCCTTAAACAAAACAGAGCGGATAGACCAGGAGATGACGAAACGAATCACTTCTTTGAAAAAAGAGGCTAACCAAATAGAATTACAAAAAATAGCACTCTTTGAAAAGATAAACCAAACGAAGGGAGTAGAAGAAGTCGCTAGAATTAAGGGCCTAAACGAAGAAGTGCTAGCTCGGGAATGTGAATAAAAGAACGCTTCAATAAATTTTATAATCCTATGAAAAAAAATCTTTACCTATTATTTACGGTATCATTATTAATGGTAAGTTCCTGCCAAAAGGATGATGATGACATTATTATTGTAAACAGTAGTCCGGCCTCGCAGTACTCCTTCAATATTCCTTTGACTTGGAATCAGTTGTTCTTGGAGGTTGAGAGGTATACGCCTGGTTATAGACCTCCTGTTTCTGCTCGGAATTTTGGTTATATCAACCTTATAGCTTACGAAGCTATAGTGCATGGAAGTAATGAGAAGTACAAAAGTTTTTCCGGCCATTACTCAGGGTTGACCATTACTCCTCCTGAATATGGGGTAGAATACAATTGGGAAATAAGCCTCAATGCAGCCTACGAAAAAGCATTTGAATTGTTCTTTCCAATTGCTCCAGCCGAGCAGCAGTTTCAAATGCTTGATGTCAGCCATATTTTGCGAACAGAATTGCAGTCATTTGTTGCAACCGATGTTTATCAGCGGTCAGTTGAATATGGTCAATATGTTGCTCAAGCGGTCTACGACTGGTCAACAGAAGATGATTGGGGCCACGAAGGCTACTTGTCTAATACAGATCCTGACTACGTGGTACCACCAGGCGCAAATTTATGGAAGCCAACTTATCCTGATTTCCTGCCTCCCTTGTTACCTCATTGGGGTAAAGTAAGAACTTTTGCGGCAAACCCTAACGATGTAGCTCCTCCCCCTCCTTCATTCAGCACCTTCCCCGGTTCGCAACTCCATGAGGAAGCGCTAGAGGTTCGTGACCTGGTCAACGAGATAAAAGCAGGGAACAATGAAGAGGATTATTGGATCGCTGAATTTTGGAGCGACGATTGTCCAATTCTTACTTTTACGCCAGCTGGGAGGCTGGTTAGCATTACCAACCAACTCATTGCTATTGAACGATTAGACATGCTGGAGACGGTAGTGACCTATGCCAAAGTAGGTATGGCCTTGTCAGATGCCGGCGTCAGGTGTTGGAGTGAAAAATACCGCTATAATTGTCTTCGCCCTATTGACTACATCCGTGCATATATGGGCGAACCAAATTGGAATACGGTGATGTGTCCCGACGGGTCAGGTGGATTTTACACGCCTAATTTCCCAACTTATCCTTCTGGGCATGCTACGTTCGCTGGAGCTGCCGCAGTTGTTTTAGAAGATATTTTTGGAAGCAATTACACTTTCACTGATCGTAGCCACGAAGGAAGGACAGAGTTTCGTGGAAGCCCAAGAACATTCAATTCATTCAGCGAAATGGCGGCAGAAAATGCCTATAGCCGTGTGCCGCTCGGTGTGCATTTTATATCAGACTCCGATGCGGGCATTGAACTAGGCAATATTATTGGTGCCAGGGTTGTAGATTTACCTTGGCAATAGCTAAAACAGGAGCTAAATAAGCATCTGAAAAGAGTGTTTTAGCTAACTCTTGTACGAAACCCCATGATTTCACTAGAAATCATGGGGTTTCGTTTGTAATTATAAGTTTTGCGGTTGGTCATCCCGAGTTTTGATGACAATCAAAATTCGGGATGACTCATGTTCAAAATTAATTCCCAGAACATTCATCTGGCCTTGCTCCTACCCCATATTCCTGCATCAATACTTCCAATCTTGCTTCGTAATCATCGGGAGCTTCTATCTGGGCTAATTTCAGCAATGCCTGATGGCGACACTCCCAAACTTTAATGCGTAAACGCTGAACCCGGCATTCCAGATCAGGAAGGAAGTTGAACTCAAAAGTTCGTTGAAACGATTCAATCTGCTCCAAGTATTGAGTACTTTCTTCACAGGTGCCTGAAAGCCCCTTCATGGTCCAGTCTTTAACCTGGTGAATATTGTCACAGTAAAAGTCTGCCGATTGATAATTCTCCAGGAGAACATCCCCTTGTGCGACAAACTTGCGCCAGATCATCTCAATTTTTCCACCATTCTCTTTGTATTCATCACTTAAGGCAGCTAATTCATTGATCTTGATCATCGTGATTTCTTCGAGGGGCGTTCTATCCAACCTTTGGAGCTCGTCAATTCTTTGCAGCATGTCTTCTCCCATTTCGCAGAGGTAAGCGAAACCATCCATAATATAGGCTCGGATCAATGGCTCTTTTTCGCAATATTCATAGCCATACATGCCCATGTGCTTCACCTTGTTATCGGGGATAAAGGCTTCCCATGCTTCGTTTAAAGTAGCAACATCGCTCTCTTTTAGGGCAATGGCTCCTTCTAGCTCTTTTATCTTGCCCCTCAACTCTCCGTTGGGATTTACCCCACTGTCGGTTTGCAATTGATAGACTTCCTCCAGCATTAACGGGGCTAAATTACAGATGTCTAATGCTCCTTTTAAAACCAATGCCTTCATGTTTGGCATAGGGTTACATGGAAACAGAGGCAGCTCGATGTCGAAGCCAGGTGATACGCCAGTAGTCATATAGGTCTTCCACGCAGCATCCAATTTGGACATGTCCTGAAAGAAGGATTTCATTCGAGCAACCTCCCCTGCCAAGCCGTGAACATCTTCTACCCGCAAGGTGGTTTTTTCTGTTAAACGGAGGGTCCGATTTTCGAAAATATCCTTTGATCCCGCCACATCGCCTCGGCAAAACTGGGCGTAAGCTGTCATATAGGAGTATTTCGCTAACGTCCTTTTTTCACAGATCGTTTTCGTTTCTTTAATAGCCTCTAATTCTTCCAGCTTGACTTCTTTGGTGGCTAGAAAATCTCTCCAAATTTCATCAACGCTGTAGTAGGCTTTTATTTTTGAATCCAGCTCGTCCATCTTTCCCATAAATCCTGGAATTGACTTACGTACTGCTGCATCTATCCCCTGGACTTCGGTCATCAATCTCTCTGCGTCTTCTACCTGGCTTTGGCACAGGCAGGAGTTGGTATTCATCAGTAAATATTTGGCGTATTTCGGTTTTTCATAAGCCATATTAGGTTTAACTAATTCGCTCATGTTGGAAATCTTGTCATTGTCCAAGAATTCCTTCCAGGTTTCGTCAAAGTTCCCCCCTTGAGCAAAAGAGGTAGTGGAAAGAAATAAAGCGCAGATAACTAGGAGAAAATAATAACAGTTGTTTCGCATTGCTGTTTGAAGTTTAAAATAGGTTTATTCTGGGTCCTATCTGGATTGGGGTCACAAACGGTGAAGTAACGTTTTATCATTCATAATTATTCCATACCAATACTCAAAAAGAGCAGGATGAAAGCAAACAGGGCACTTTCATTTCCGATACATCGCCAAGTTTCCCAAAATCAGTACCAACGAAATAGAAAACAGCACCAGGCCTATGCCATAGTAATCTGCCGCAATACCAATGCCAATTGCAAGTGCAGAAGTGACCAGGGTTTGATAAAACGACTGGACGGAGATTACGGATGTCAAAATTTCAGCGTCTACGTTATCAGTAAGCATCCCGGTTAATATAGGCTTGTTCCATTGATTAATACGATGAAGGTATCTCCAGATAAATTCCGTCTGTTAACAGAGTTATTTATTTTTTTACCAATAAAAAGATAAATCTATCTTTTTATCTTCTTCTTGCGTATATTGGCCATTATTTTATTGAATGCCCACCTTTTGATCTACCAACAGGTGCTTATTCCTTACAAAATACCATCAAATATGTTAACGAAAAATCAAGCAAGGACTTTCTTTTTAGGAGGAACGGTTGTGTTTTTCTTCATTTTTTTGGGCCTCTCCTGGCATACTTTATCCTTGGAAGTTCCAAAGCAAACGCATGAAGAAAATTTGACTGAGTCTGTGATAAGAGGCAAAGAACTTTTTGACAAAAACAACTGTATGGGGTGCCATACCATCCTGGGGGAAGGAGCCTACTATGCTCCCGAATTAACGAAAGTCATTGACAGGAAAGGTGCAGAGTATTGCAAAATTGTACTGATGAGTAAGGAACCCTGGCAGCCGAAAGGAAGGAAGATGGTTGCTTATGCTATGACGGAGCAAGAAGCTAATGATGTTGTCGAATTCTTGAAATGGATTGGAGAAATGGACTTGAATGGATTTCCTCCGGAGCCAGACTTGAAAGGCAAGTTGCCAACAGAATAGTAATGCGGACGCATTTTTAGCTTAAAAATTTAGGATGTCAATACAAATGACTTCACATCTCTAAAATTAATTCGAAATGAAATATAAATCTCAACGAGTAGCTTATTGGTTTTTTGCACTTAGTATGGTGCTACTGGTTTTGCAAATCGCCTATGGCTTCATAATGGCTTTCGCTCATTTAGGCTATGACGGGTTGCATGATCTTATACCTTTCAATGCAGCAACAGCTACCCATAAGAACCTGTTGGTTGTTTGGATATTAAGTGGCTTTATGGGTGCCGCCTATTTTATCATACCAGATGAAGCTGACAATGAATTAATCTCTATTCCTTTGGTAAAACTCCAATTCTGGAGTTTAGCTATAGTGGGCGTAGTTGCTGTTATTGGGTTTCACGTTGGCTGGTGGGAAGGAAGAAAATTCTTGGAAATACCCCGCCCACTTGACTACCTGGTAGTGGCAAATGTTTTACTGTTTTTGTACATCCTCTTGATGACCTTGTACAAGGGAAAGAGGAGAACCACAACCTCATTAGTGCTTTCGATGGGCTTGTTCTTTGCGGCATTGCTATATCTGCCAGGGATGGTTTGGTTTGATAATCAAACAACAGATTCCTTTTTTCGTTGGTGGGTAGTTCATCTTTGGGTAGAAGGAGTATGGGAGCTCATCATGGGTGGTATTCTTGCTTACTTACTTATCAAGCTGACGGGGGTAGATAGAGAGGTGATTGAAAAGTGGCTGTATGTAATTGTGGGGCTGACTTTCCTTTCAGGCGTTCTGGGTACTGGGCACCATTATTACTACATAGGCGCACCCAAGTATTGGCTAATGATTGGCGGTATTTTCTCTGCATTGGAGCCGCTTGCTTTTCTAGGAATGGCATTATTTGCAGTAGCGATGTATCGCAAAGGAGAAAAAAGGCACCCGAATAAGATGGCCTTGACATGGACGCTTGGTACCGCTATTATTTCATTCGTTGGTGCTGGTTTATTAGGTGTTGCACACACTTTACCTGCTGTAAATATGTGGACGCATGGCACTTTCGTAACGGCCATGCACGGTCACTTGGCCTTTTGGGGAGCTTATGGCATGTTGGTGTTAGGTATGATCACCTATGCGATGCCCTTGATGACGGGAAGAAAAATGTACACCAAGCCAGGTGCCAATTACGCTTTCTGGTTGTCCAATATCGGTATGATTGGCATGACAACCGCTTTTGCCGCTGCAGGGGTAACCCAAGTTTATCTGGAAAGAAAAGTGGGGATGGACTTTATCGATGTTCAGCAAGAAATGGAGGTTCACTTCCTTATTCTGATAGCAGCAGCAGCGCTCTTTACCACTGGAATTATTTTATACATCATCAATTTCTTCAAATACGGGATGCCTACTGATGAGGCCTTAGAGCCTGCTTAAGTAATGGGCTCTCCCTCAGTTAAACAAGTCTAAAACAAATTCAAATATGATTATTACAGCATTAAAACGAATTTCCCTGTTTGCATTTTTGTTACTTCTGCTCTCTGGTTGTGGAGGTGCAGGCGAGGATAACTCAACGCAGGAAGATGCAAGTACAATCGCTGTTCAAGGCGAAATGGAAGCGGAACTAACAGCGCCACCTCTGGTTCCTAAACCCGTTGGTTCACGGCAAGCGACCAAGCTGAAAGTGGACATGGAGATTCTGGAAAAAGAAGGCGAAATGACGGACGGTGTCACGTATGTCTACTGGACATTTGGCGGAAGCGTTCCTGGTAGCTTTATCCGGACACGAGTCGGGGATGAAGTAGAATTTACGTTGAAAAATCACCCAGACAACAAACTGCCGCATAACATAGATTTGCACGCGGTGACCGGTCCTGGAGGTGGAGCAACATCTTCATTCGTGGCACCAGGCCATCAGGCTACCTTCTCGTTCAAAACGCTTAACCCTGGCTTATATGTTTACCATTGTGCTACGGCACCTGTGGGGATGCACATTGCTAATGGTATGTATGGTTTGATCTTGGTGGAACCTGCTGGCGGTCTTCCTAAAGTAGACAAAGAATTCTACATCATGCAGGGCGATTTCTATACCAAAGGAGAAAACGGAGACCAAGGTCTTCAGCCATTTGACATGCAGAAAGCGGTAGATGAAGACGCTGACTATGTCGTATTCAATGGAAGTGTTGATGCCTTGACAGGAGACAATGCCATTCATGCTGAGGTTGGCGAAACAGTTCGATTGTATGTAGGTAATGGTGGACCAAACCTCGTCTCTTCTTTCCACGTAATCGGAGAGATCTTCGACAAGGTACTCGTAGAAGGGGGCAGTTTTGTCAATGAAAATGTTCAAACGACGTTGATTCCTGCGGGGGGAGCCGCAATTGTAGAGTTTAAAGTAGATGTCCCTGGTACATTTATCTTAGTCGACCACTCTATTTTCAGAGCTTTCAATAAAGGCGCCCTTGGGATGCTAAAAGTTGGTGGAGCTGACGTTAAAGCGATTTACTCTGGCAAAGAACAGGAAGGAATTTACCAACCTGAAGGAGGAACTATTCAGGAAATGCCTGGGGATGAAGCGGAAACCGTTGTTGCACAAGCAATGAGTCTTCAGGAGCGAATGGATCTGGGCAAAATAGTCTATGGCAAAACCTGTATGGCTTGTCACCAACCCGAAGGAGAAGGCATTCCAAGTGCGTTCCCTCCACTGGCTAACTCCGACTACCTGAATGCAGATATAGACCGAGCTATCAGTATCGTCCTTTTTGGGAAATCTGGCGAGATTACGGTAAATGGCGAGAAGTATAACAGCATAATGACCAAGCAGGTATTGAGTGACCAGGAAGTAGCTAGTGTGATGACCTACGTTCTCAATAACTGGGGTAACAGCAAGAAAGAGGTTACTGCAATGGATGTTACCAGAGTAAGAAGCGAGCACTAATGATGAAGATTCGTCTCATAATATTAAGTATTCTTTTTATCCAGGCAGCCCTTGGGGCTCAGGATAATTCTAGTATGAAAAAAATCACGGGGGGGGACTTTGTCCCCCTCTATGGCTCTGATGCTGCGAGCGTTTCGGTAGCGGATTTTATGCTAGATGTTTATCCTGTCACGAATGAGCAATATTTGTCTTTCGTGGAAAAATTCTCCAAGTGGCAGAGGTCGAAAGTAATCAGGCTATTCGCGGATGGAAACTATTTAATCAAATGGCAAAATGACCTAGCGTTTAATCCAGAATCGCTTCCTGATGCGCCGATCACGAATGTTTCCTGGTATGCAGCAAAAGCCTACTGTGAGTGCCAGGGAAAAAGGCTCCCCACAATGGATGAATGGGAATATGCCGCTATGGCCAGTGCAACAGAACCCAATGCTCAAGGCGATAGCTTATTTAATCAACTCATCATAGAGGGCTATGAAACCCCACGAACGTACAAGAATAAAGTAGGCAGTACTTTCAAAAACTACTGGGGCATTTATGATCTACATGGCTTGGTGTGGGAGTGGACAAGTGACTTTAATTCTGTATTAATCTCAGGCGAATCCAGAAAAGATGTGGATACAGATAACAATCTATTCTGTGCCGGCGGTTCTGTTAACGCATCGGATTTAATGGATTATGCAGCGTTTATGCGCTATGCGCTTCGTGGTAGTATAAAGGCAAATTATTGTATCCAAACATTGGGTTTCAGGTGTGCCAAAAACCTAAAAGAATAATGAAAATCAACACACTAGCTTTCTTTGTTACACTATCATCTCTACTCTTCATGGTTGCTTGCGGTAGTGAAGTAGACGGTGCCCCACCCTATCAATGTCCAATGAAATGCGAGGGTGAAAAGACCTATGCAGAAATAGGGACTTGCCCGGTTTGTAAAATGGACTTAAAGTCAATTGAAACCCGGGTTGTGCAAGATGAAAGTGATGATGAAATTTTAGAAACGTCCATCTTTAACCTGACTTCAAAGTGGAATACCCAAAACAATGAAACCATAGAACTAAAAGACCTGAAAGGAGATGTTTTAGTCATCGTGATGATCTATACCACCTGCAAGGCAGCCTGCCCAAGGTTGGTAGCAGATATGCGAAATATTCACGCAAGTGTAGATGACGAAACCACCAAATACATTCTGGTGAGTATTGACCCTGAAACCGATACACCTGAACGGTTAAAAGCATTTGCCATAGAAAACGAAATGGACAATGATCAATGGACATTCTTACAGGGAACAATTGATGATGTTCGAGAATTCTCCAATGTTTTGGCAGTTAAGTACAAAAAGATATCTCCACTTGATTTCTCTCACTCCAATATCATTTCTGTATTTGATCAACAAGGAGTTTTAGTACACCAACAGGAAGGACTTGGTGTAGACAATGAGGAAACGGTATCTACGATCATGGAATTATCGAAAGCAGTAAACGCCTCAAGCCGCTAATAGGGAGAGTATCCAGTCAACGGTGTCTAACTAAAATCGTCGAAATGTATCTACTTGATAACCAGCAATAAAAAACTCTGCGCCTCTGCGTCTCTGCGCGAGGCACACTATTTGGGATACTCCCTCTAAAAGAGCTAAAGATGAAAAAGACAATTATCACGGTGCTGTGCCTTTTGTGTATCAGCTATATCTACTCGCAAGAGTTTAATCTCTCTGCTGAAATTCGGCCAAGGGTAGAAGTCAGGAACGGTTTCAAGACTTTAAGTAGCCCAAACAACGAAGCGGCAGCTTTTGTATCTCAACGATCACGCCTGAAGTTTGCTTTTCAAAATGAAGAAGAAAAGATAAAGTTTGGAATGTCCCTCCAGAATATTCGGGTATGGGGAGATGTAAATACACTTTCATTAGCAGATATTAACGGAAACGCACTGCATGAAGGATGGGCAGAAATACTGCTTAATGAATCATTTTCTTTAAAGGCAGGCAGACAGGAGATCATTTATGATGACCATCGTATTTTTGGCTCTGTAGGTTGGGCACAGCAAGCTAGAAGCCATGATGCGCTTATCGCTAAATTTAAGAACGGTCAACACAAATTTGATGTAGGCCTGGCACTCAACGCAAATAGAGAAACTCTTTTTGAAGTACCATACACGGTAAACAACTACAAATCATTTCAATACCTCTGGTATAACGTTCAAGCCAATGACAACCTCAATACTAGTCTTCTGGTATTGAACAACGGAGTTCAATTTGAGAACAACACAGGAGAGTTAGAAACTGCCTACTCCCAAACCCTGGGGCCAAGAATAACATTTTCAAAAAATAAGCTAAGTGCCGATTTTGCCTTCTATCATCAGAGAGGAAAGGTTGTCACCACTGATTTAAGTGCAAATTACCTGGCAGGTAGCCTACAATATAAATTACATACAGACTGGGCGGCCAAACTTGGCTTTGAATACCTCTCAGGCACCGACGAAAACGCCACGGACAATAAGCTAAAATCCTTCGCTCCTCTATATGGAACCAACCATAAGTTTAATGGGCTGATGGATTATTTCTATGTAGGAAATCACGCTAACTCAGTCGGTTTGACAGATGTTTATGGTAGCCTAACTTTTAAAAAGAATGATTTTGCGTTTGTACTGACGCCCCACTTCTTCATGGCGCCGGCAGTAATTGTCGACGGAGTGGGTAAAGAGACGGATAGCAATTTGGGTACGGAAGTAGACCTGAATTTGTCTTACAAAATTTCAAAGAGTGTTGTCCTGACCAGTGGATATTCCAAAATGTTTGCTACAGACACCATGGAAGCCCTCAAAGGAGGTTCAAAAGACGAAGCCAATCACTGGTTTTGGTTATCCTTCACTTGTAAGCCGGAGCTTTTTAATTACAAAAAAGAAAATTAGGCTATGCTGATTCAAGACCAACCTTATTATAAAGCAATGGGCAAGGAAGAGGACGTCTTCACCCATTGTTACAACAATAAGCTTTCCGTACTTTTAAAAGGCCCTACAGGTACGGGCAAAACCCGATTTGTTGAATACATGGCCCATAAGCTTGGCTTACCGCTAATTACGGTAGCGTGCCATGAAGAGACTTCTGCTACAGATTTGACCGGTCGCTATATCCTTAAAGGAACAGAGACAGTGTGGCAGGACGGCCCGCTCACTACAGCCGTGAGAAATGGTTGCATTATTTATTTGGATGAGATCGCCGAAGCGCGCCCTGACGTAATTGTTGCGATCCACTCTTTGACAGACCACAGAAGGCAATTGTTTTTGGATAAGGTTCCAGAAGAAATTAAGGCCGCGGATACATTTATGCTTGTGGCATCTTACAACCCAGGCTACCAAAAAGGATTTAAGGAATTAAAGCCTTCTACACGGCAGCGATTTGTTTCCCTGGCTTTTGACTACCCTGTTGAAAAGTCGGAGCAGGAAATCATCGAAAAAGAGTCAGGTATTGATGCTGGCAATTCGAAAAAGCTGGTGCGGATTGCTTCCAAGATCAGGAACCTCAACGAACTCGGATTGATGGAAACTGTTTCGACGCGTCTGATTGTAGATACTGCCAAGCTAATACAATCTGGTTTACCCAAACGATTGTCTGTCGAAGTAGGCATGATTCAACCGCTGAGCGACGATGAAGAAACCCTTACCGCGTTGAAAGACCTGGCGGATTTGATGATATAAAAGAACTGTTTTGGAACTGGATCAAGTATTATTTAAGAAGCTGTTCGTCTTTTTTGAAAAATGGAATGGAAAGAACTCGGAAGAGGAGCTTTCCAGGACTATTCATTTGAAAGATATCAGTAGTCGGCTTACCCTTATTGCAAGGGCGTTGACAGGAGAAAATATTGATATCTTTCCTGCGGAAACAGAGGGCGGCTGGAAAGGGCAAATCTTTTACCTTCCAACCTCTTTTTCCTTATTACCCACCATAGAAGAGAACCTGAATTTCTATATTTTCAGGATTGCTTATTTAAGTATTCAATCGGGAGAAGGTTTGAATTGGGAGGCCAAAGACACTCCCCCGTCTGTTGAAGAATCGCGCGAAAAAGCCCAAACAATCGCACCGCTTGTTTTACAGAAAATGGAAGAAGAGTACCCTCCTGTCGCCGCATTTTATCAAACGATTGAAGAGCGCTTCCCTGAAGAAGAAGGTTCCTCGTTTTGGCTGTATGGAAAATACATGTCGAATCGGGATGTATTTGAAAATGGAAATGGAACTGCTTTTGACCAGAATACTGCTACAAACCCATCCCTCAATCCAACCACTGAAATAAAGTCTAAAGCGGTAGAGGAAGTTGAAATCCTCACGGTTGATAAGAAAACACAGGAAGATTTTATGCTTATCCATAATTTTGAAAAAGTGGAAACGGCCGAGGAGTTTAGTGGTGTTTGGCGGGGCTTTGATGGCGATGATAGCTTACAGGAAGATCAAGATGCACTAAACGAACTCAACCTCAAGCACCTTGTCCGAACAGATGAGGTCGCCAACTCCATTTATCAGGCAGATTTTAGAGACCTCGCTAACATTGCAGAAAGTGAAGCATCAGAAGAAAGTGATGTTTGTGTGAGCTACAAAGAGTGGGATTTCTCTAAGAAAAGGTACAAGCCTGATTACTGCAAAGTCTTTCTGAAGAAGAACCAAGGCGACGACCTGAGCTACGCGCAAAAATGTATTGCTGAGCATTCAGAAAATTTGAACGCCCTACGTCGGAAGTTTGCCCAAATTCACCAAACAAGAAGAACAGTCAGGAAATTGCAGGATGGTGAGTCTATCGATATTGACACACTGGTAGACTGGTATGCAGAACTAAAAGCAGGACGGACGCCTTCGGACAATATCTACCTGTCGAAACGAAAAAGAGAACCTGATCTGGCCATCTTATTTCTCTTGGACTTAAGTCTGTCTACAGATAGTTATGCCGACGGAAACAGGGTTTTAGATGTTGAAAAAGAAGCTGTCATCTTATTTGGTGAAGTACTGTCAGAGTATAATGTTGATTTTGCCGTCAGTGGGTTTTACTCCAAAACAAGAAATAACTGCGTTTATCACTCCCTAAAGGGATTTGGAGAAAGCTGGACAAAAGGCAAACAAAATATCGGTGCTATCGAGCCGCAGGGATATACGCGTATTGGGCCTGCTTTGCGCCACTCGAAAAGCCTGATTGAGAAACATGAAGCGCGGCAAAAATGGGTCATCCTCCTTTCCGATGGCAAGCCAAACGATTATGACAAATATGAAGGAAAATATGGTGTTGCTGATGTAAAGCAAGCGTTGCGCGAAATGCACGAACGACACATCAGCACTTACGCCATTGCTATTGAATCGATTGCCCGATATTATCTACCGCAGATGTTTGGTCAAAACCACTACAATATTTTGTCGCATACAGATATGTTGATTCCTTCTCTGGCCCTACTTTATCGTCGAATAAATAACGGTTAAACACACTCATGGAAACCATTAATCACAAGCAATTTTTCTATCCTCCGGGGGGTATTCTGATCTGGATTATTATCCTGGTTGAAGTGATCACTTTTAGTGCCGGTATCATTGCCTTCGCTTGGGAGGGCAGCTTGTCTCCTGAAGTATTTGAGGCTTCCCAGGGAATGCTCAATACCAAAATTGGCTTGGTAAACACCTTACTCCTTTTAACGAGCGGTTTCTTTGTAGCTGAAGCAGTACGTTTTCTGAAAGCAGGAAATACCATTAAAAGCCAGCAGTGGATGTGGGTAGCCATGCTATTGGGTGTTGGCTTTCTAGTGCTGAAAGGTGTAGAATACGTAGGTAAAATCCAGCATGGATTTGACTTAAGCCATAACACCTTCTTTACCTATTATTGGTTGCTCACAGGTTTCCATTTTTTGCACGTTCTGACGGGTTTGGTGATTTTATTGATGCTCACCCTCAAGATGCGGCAAGGTGTTTACCACCAAAGTAATTCTCTGGATATAGAGACTGGTGGCGCTTTTTGGCACATGTGCGACCTGATATGGTTGCTGCTGTTCCCCGTGCTATACCTGATATAATCGCTTGTTATGAAAATAAATAATGCTTCCGTTTTATTTGCACTCATCCTATTAACCGTAGGCAGCTACTTCTTTTCTGAAGAATCTGGAGCTTCTGGAAACTTGGCGTTTCTTATCCTTTTTGTACTTCTCAAAGTACTCCTGGTCGTCATTTATTTTATGGAATTAAAGGTAGCACATCTGGCATGGCTGGCAGTTTTGAGTTTGATGTTGATTGTGTACGCAGGCTTTGTTTTTTCGCTTAATTGATAACAGTCTGCTAATCTGACATTTATCATCATTTGCGTTAACTTATGTCAACAGAAATTGATGGTTTTCGGTATATCTTCCTTTCGTAAATTGAAAACCTTGCACTTATGGGAGATTTCCATGTACGAAAGATCGCGGATGAGCATGATCGCAGAAGAATGTACCAGCATGCTCTGAATGATATTGAAGCGTTTGAGTTTATGCTCAAAGAAAAGATGTTTGAAGATGGTGACCCCTGGATAGGTGCAGAACAGGAATTGTGTATTGTAGACAAGCATTACGATCCCACTACATCAGCACTCGATCTATTGGATAAGATTGACGATGAGCATTACACCAATGAATTGGCATTGTTTAATATGGAGATCAACCTTGATCCCCTACCCCTTCACGGGACATGTTTTTCCCAGATGGAATCATCGCTGATTAACCTGATGCAAAAAGGCTACAACGTAGCTAAAAAGCACAATGAGCACATTCTGATGACGGGTATTCTCCCGACCTTAAACTACCATCATCTCCATGCGGATTATATGACGCCAATTGAGCGTTATGAGACGCTGAGCCAAGCATTGTCGGCCATTCGAGGCAGCAAATTCGAGGTTTATATGCAAGGGGTAGATGACCTCATTATGTCCTTAGGCTCTGTTTTATTTGAAGCTTGTAACACCAGTTTTCAGTTGCACCTCCAAATCAAGCCTGATGAATTTGTCGATCAACACAACTGGTCACAAATGATTGCGGGGCCAGTGCTCTCTGCTTGTGTAAACTCTCCTTTGTTATTTGGAAATGAATTGTGGGCGGAAACACGTATTGCTTTGTTTAAGCAAAGCCTGGATACCCGTAGCTCTCAGAAGTTTTTGAGGATGAAGTTGCCTCGGGTATATTTTGGCAGAGGCTGGCTAAAAGACTCCCCTGCCGAACTTTGGAAAAATGATGTTATGCGCTTTCCTCTGGTGGTGACTTCGGATGATTTATCAGATTCAAAAGAAGCATTGAGGAAAGGTGAGATTCCTGACCTCCGAGGTATCCGACTACACAATGGCACGACCTATACGTGGAATAGAATGTGTTATGGTTTTTCAAAAAAGAAGCCACACCTCCGTATTGAGTGCCGCTATCTTCCAGCAGGCCCTACTGCTATTGATGAGATCGCCAATTTTGCTTTTTGGATCGGTTTGATGAAAAGCGAACCGGAAGGAGGCGTCGAGTTTTGGAAAAACCAAAGCTTCAAATCCGCCAAGAACAACTTTTTGCGAGCCGCTCGTTATGGTTTGAATACGGTGTTTGATTGGTATGGCAAAAACGTTCCGGCCAAACAGCTAATACTGGAGCAACTATTGCCTATGGCTCGTCAGGGATTGGAAAAATCCGGTGTTCTTCCTGCTGATATTGAAAAATACTTATCCGTTATTGAAAAAAGAGTAGCTGCTGAAACGACCGGATCAGATTGGACGATCCGAAACTTCAGGTCACTGTCAAAACATTATGGGGAGGCAATTGCTGAAAAAGAATTGGTGAACCAAAGCCTTAAGTATCAAAAGGCAAACACGCCTTTGCATGCCTGGGAAGATGTTGCGATCAAAGAGTACTCACTCGCAGAAAAAAATCCTACGGTAGAGCAGCTGATGAGCACCGACATTTATTCTGTCCGCGAAAGTGATAGCGTAGAGTTAGTAAAAAGTATACTCAACTGGAATAAGATTCACCACCTTCCTGTAGAAGATTTAGACGGGGATCTTGTAGGGTTGATCACCGACGGCACTGTAGAGCGGCTGGAGAAAGAAGGTGCTAAATTGTGCTGTTTTGCAAAAGACATCATGTTGACAGACCTGGTTACTGTTCAGCCGCAAGATTCAATGGAGAAAATAAAGTCCGTATTTGAAAAATTCAAGCTAAGCGGGTTACCAGTAACATACGATAAGAAGCTGGTGGGTATGCTTACGCTGACAGACTTGGCGAAGGTTGATCCAGGTACGCGTGTTGGATATTCGGAGTGAAAGTGATTCTTTTATTGGCAATCAGCATTGTATCGGGTATCCGTCCTGCTGCTGCTATCAATAATTGATTGGTAGGCATCGGCTAAAGTAAGGCCTGCATCCATATTCTTTTTCAGTAAATATTCAAAAGTAGGGCCGTTGGGGTTGCCGTATTTCTCCATGTCTCGCGCCTGCAATACGCGGACCTCTTCTTTGTTTTGCATCATGAAACGCGCATTGACGCGAGCTTCGTGCCGCATCTCATAGGCCTTGTGTGCACGCGTTTCCAGGTCAATTCCATCTTGCTCCCACTTTTTATTGATAATCCCAACTGCTACTATTTGGAAATTGTACCAGAGGCGAATCTCACAATTCGTTTGCGGAACACCGGTTAAATTATCATTGGAGGGCAGCGCAGGTATCCAGATTTTTTGGCCGACCTGAAGATCATTGGCACTTCCGATATTATCAAAACTATCATCGGAGGCCGCTTTCTTATTGGTTCCTTCAATAATACGATAATACAAATGTGGATTGTCGTATGCTTTTTGGGCAATCTTACTCAACCAATCACCTTGCTGAATGGTGTAGGTGCTATTCAATGTTTGAGCGAAAGCTGGTACGGTGAATAGCCAACTAAAAAGAAATACAGCTATCAGGCTCGTTTTTGATTTCATGTCTCTAGTTTTCAAATTTATTAGCACGTCTGCCTTCGCTGCAAACTGGATGTCTTTTTCCTTTATGGCTACAATATCAGCAAAATAATACATTTGAAGCTTTTCTCGTTGTTCGGACTTGGTATAAAAACAAACCCAAATGATCACAAGGACCATTTGGGTTGTCTGTTACTTATTGAAAGCTTATGCCAATTTACTATTCTGGTGGTAGTAATACAGCATCTATGACATGGACATATCCGTTTGAAGCCTTAACTGTTCCTAATACTTTGGCTCCATTTACATAGGTAATGCCATCCTCTATGGTTACGACTACCTTGTCTCCTGTTGCTTGCCCAATTCCCATTACGCCTTTGATATTGTCTTCGCCATAGCTGCCTGGTGCGGCGTGGAAGGTGATAATATTAGCAAGCGTACTTTTGTTTTCCGGCTTCAATAGGTTGTCTAGTGTGCCTTCCGGTAATTTAGCGAATGCCTCATTCGTTGGCGCAAATACCGTCAAAGGGCCAGCATTGGTTAGCACATCTTGCAAACCTGCCGCTTTGACTCCAGCAACTAAGGTTGTATGATCCGGAGAACCCATTGCGACATGAAGGATGTTTTTCTCTGAAACTCCATCATCAACCCCAGATTGGCCAGTGAGTTCATTTTGATCGATGCCTCCACCTTCAGCGGCAGTCGCATCTGTCGTGGATGAAGTACAAGAGGAAATACTAAACAGGATGATCAGTGTGTAAATTGAAATTCGTAGTGCCATTTTGCAGGTAATTTTATAGTGGGTAAATGAGCTAGAAGTGAAGCAATAAAAGAGGGTTTATACTCCTGCTACTTGGATAGCTTTATACAAGAATAGGTATGTTTTTGATCGCTATTACTATCAAAAATCAACCCACCCAGTGACGAAAATCACATCATACTGATGATTTTTTAACGAACTTAATTGGTTTGCGTATTTAGATCTCTAAGGCGCTAGCGGAGGTTACTGAAGTCCTTTTACGTTTGGCCAAACCCAATGGCTTTTTTAACGAATTCACGAAAAACATAGGCCGTACCCCTAATTAGGAAAAGCATCACAAGGCAGGTGTATACCTTCTGATTTTGGGTACGATTACTGGTTTTGATATAAAATTTGCCAAATACGGGTTGTTAAAAGTTTTAAAAAGATAGGTTTATTGAAAAAAGAGCATATATTTGGGGCACCAAACTGGTTCACCAGAAAAGCGAACCAGTTTGGTTGACCAGGTTTAATGAACCTGTAAGCACCAAAATAATAAGTCTGTATGCTTTATACCCTTGAGCAGGTGATAGAGCATCGACTATACAACTCACTTCTTAATGAAATACATTTACAAATGAATTTAAGGATCAAACTGCTTTTAGTCGGAATATTGTTTCTCAATATTTCATTAATGGCGCAAGATGCACGTTTATTGACCGGTACGATAACGGATACAGATGATATCCCACTTATCGGTGTCAATATACTTGTAACTGGTACCTCAACAGGTACGGTTACCGACTTTGATGGATATTACGAATTGCAAGTCAAGAAAGGCGATATACTCGAATTCTCTTATACGGGATACGCACCCCAAACAATTGCAGTCGGAGACCAAACAACACTAAACATTATCATGGCAGGCGATGCTACCTTACTAGATGAGGTTGTTGTTGTTGGGTACGGTACACGTAAAAAATCGCACAATACTGGTGCAATTGCACAGGTAGGAGGCGCCGACGTTGCAGCTATTCAGGCTACTCGTGTAGATGATGCCTTAGCTGGTAAGCTAGCTGGTGTCCTAATTCAAAATCAAGATGGAGCTCCTGGTGCAGATCCAAAGATTCAGATTAGAGCAGCTTCTTCTATTTCAGGTGACTCAAACCCACTGATTGTTGTGGATGGATACCCGATTTCAGGAAGTTTGGCTACAGTTAATCCAAACGATATTGAAAGCTTGGAAGTGTTGAAAGATGCGGCTTCTGCTGCTATCTATGGTTCTAGAGGCGCGAATGGCGTTATTCTGGTTACCACCAAAAAAGGAAAATCAGGTAAAGCTACTTTTAGCTACAATGCTTACGCGAGTACCTCTAGTCGGTATGTAAAAGACGTTGAACAGCTTAAGACCGCTGGAGAATGGGCTAATGAATTAGAAGCTGGCATAGCCAATGGCACTTATGACGTTTCTGAAGTAGATCCTGATTTATTGAGCTACAGAATAAATGCTTACAAAAATGCACCTGATGTTTTAGCGGTAGAAGACTGGCTTTTCCAGAATGGCAACAGCATGAGCCATAACTTCAGCATGAGCGGAGGTACTGATGATGTGAATTATTTTGCTTCCGTTGGTTACCTGGATGCAGAAGGTATCGTAATCACTCAAGGATTCAAAAGATACAATGCACGTTTGAATGTCGATGCTAAGTTGGGAGAGCGCTTCAAAACTGGCGTAAATTTCAACGGATTTGTGTCTGATAGAGATATCGTAGGTCATGATATGAGAGATCTTTTGAGAGCTTATAGCATTTCTCCGATTTACCATACAGAAGCATCTATTGCTTTTGTTCAGGATTTGGATCAGCAAGCGCAGTCCTTAGGACTTGCTCCATTTGATGATGGTTATAGAGGAGGAGATGCACCATTCAATAACAGTATCTATACCTTAGAACCTGGCATGACAGCACAAGACTGGCACTACGGAAGAAGCGGTAATGGTATTGGTGGCTCAGGCGATGCAGGCCCTGCAACAAAGCTTGATAACACCGACCGTTTTCAAAAGACGCTTTTCGGTAACATTAGTTCCTACCTGCAATACAGTATCCTGGAAGGGTTGAATTTGAAAACCGTTTTGGGTGCAGATATTAGAGATACCCGTGATTTCTTTTCCAGAACACTTGAGTTTGATTCTAGGGCACGTACCAATCAAACAGCATTGGATCAAACAGATGTAAAAAGATCTTCTGTATTGAGTGAAACGACTTTGAGCTATGCGAAAGTACTGGGCAACCATGACCTGTCTGCAGTAGCTGGGGTGGAGTTTCAAAATTTCTACATCAACGGTATCGCTTTAAATGCTTCCAATGTGCCTTACGGTCAGCCGCTAAACTATGCGCTGCTTGATCCTGCAGATATTGCCGTTACGGAAAGAAACGAGACGGTTGCAAGACAGAGCGTTTTTGGCCGTATCAACTATGCATATGACAATCGTTATTTAGCATCGGTATCCGCCAGAAGAGACGGTGATTCTCGCTTCGGGGCTAATAAAAGGTTCGAAGTATTCCCAGCGGTTTCTTTAGGATGGAATGTACATAACGAAGCTTTCTACAACTCCGACTTTTTGACGGATTTGAAACTCCGTTTCAGTACGGGTTCTTTAGGAACGACTTCGTTCTTAGGGTCTTACAGCTCCTTGAGCCTTTTAAATCCTCAAGCAACGGTATTCGGAACTGGATTCTTAATCCCGTCAGATATTGAAAACAAGGATTTAACCTGGCAAACCAATACAGAGACCAACTATGGTATTAACTTAGGTTTCCTGGGTAGCCGTTTCACGTTGGGTATTGATTACTACACTTCTGATATTGAAGATATCTTAATTAACCAAAGTGTTTCTGAGGTATTGGGTACTACTTCTATCGTACTTAATTCTGGTGATGTTACAAGTTCTGGTGTGGAATTTGAGCTAGGTGCAACAGTGATCAACAAGGGGCAGCTTCGTTGGAATATTAGCGCTAACCTCTCTACCGTTAATACAGAAATTACCGATCTAGGTGGTCTGGATGAATTACCTCAAGTAATTTATGGCCAGTCTGGTAGAGGTCCTGTCTTTAGAAATTACGTTGGTGGAGAAATTGGTGAGATGTGGGGATTAGAAACCAATGGCATGGTTGAAACAGAGTTCATGAGCGACCCGACCAGAAATATTGGTCTCAGTAGTTCTGAATATTATGTTGTCGATCAGAATGGTGACGGTGTAATTGATAATACAAGAACCGTTGAAGATGGTGGAGACTTAGTCAAAATCGGACAAAATACACCAGATTTCTACTGGGGCTTGAATAGCCAAGTGACTTACAAAGATTTTGACTTGTCGCTGCAGATTCAAGGTGCTCAGGGAGGGGATGTTTTCAACATCGACGAAATCTACTGGAGATCAGAATTTGGCGGAAGATTGCGCTCTAGCTTTGATGCTGATAGTGATGGTATTGCAGATCACAATGGACAGCATTACACGCAGTCAAGAAATCAATTGGATGCGCAGATTCAAGATGCTTCTTATATCGCATTGAGAAACTTCACGGTAGGTTATACCTTTAATTCAGGTTTGACTAGCAAAGCGGGATTAAGTTCTGTGAGGGTATATGCAGCAGGTACCAATTTGTTGTATCTAATGGGAGATAACTATACTTCCCTTAACCCAGAGGGTGTAGAAATCACACAGAGTGATTATTTAGGGCCAACAACATACGGTGTACAAGTGGGTGCAAGTCCGGTTGTAAAAAGCTTAACGCTGGGGCTAAATGTCAATTTCTAAATAATTAAAGTAGCGGTCAAATAATTAGTTCCCGATTTCAACCTGAAAGAGAGGCGTCAATTTTTGACTCAAACTAATCGCTAATTTTTAAAGAAACAAATAATGAAAACATTATATATCATATTGGGGTCATTACTGCTGTTGACAGCATGTGAAGATTTGGAACAATTCCCCCCAAATATTGCCAGCTCAGGATCTTTGACAGATTATGAAGGAGTTCTGAATGCGGCATATTTCTACCAGCATGGATCTGCTACACCAATGGCAGTAATGGGTGATTTCAGAGCTGATAATGCTTTAATGTTAGAGCCGCCATATACGGAGTTTGATATCTATGGCCCTAATTTAACGGCTATGGAAGATCAATTTTTCGGCCCTTTCTATACGGCTTTATATAAGTCTATCTTAAGTGCGAACAATGTAATTGAAAATTCCAAAGTCGCTACTGAAGTAGGTGAAGCCCAATTTCTACGGGCCTTGTCTTACTTCAAACTAGTACGCGTATTTGGTGATGTTACAGTGAACTTATCTGCTTCCCCAAGTACTACAGATGGATCTATTTTAGTAAGACAACCGGCTGCCGATGTTTACAATAACGTCATCATTCCTGATCTGGAAGACGCAATAGCGGCTTTGGACACTAAAATTGTAGAGGGCAGAGCTTCTAAATATGCAGCTCAAGGATTGCTAGGTAAGGTATTGGTCCAAATGGGCGATTTTGGCCAAGCGGAATCACATCTGGCTGCTGTTGTAAACGGAGCTGCCGCTGCAGAAATTAGTTTGCAAGACAACTATGCTGACATTTTTGGTGTAGACAATGATTTGAATTCAGAAATCATATACGCCACCCAAATTTCAAGCTCTATTTCTGATGAATATGGAGACTCTGAGTTTTGGTCGTGGTATGGTGGCCTTGATACAAAATCTTTGGAGCCATTAGATACAGATTTGATTGCTGCTTTTGATGCAAGTCCTGGTGATTTGAGAAGAGCGGTAAATATTGACGAGACACTTTTGAGGTCTCCAAAATATCCACAAACAGGAGGTCCTGATCACGACTGGATCGAACTGAGATTAGGCGATGTTATTCTATTGTATGCAGAAACATTGAATGAGAACGGAAGTACTCCTGCAGCATTAGTAGAATTAAACAAGATTAGAACTAGAGCTGGTTTAGCTAATTCAACTGCAACTTCACAAGCTGAAGTTAGAACAGCTATTGCTGACGAAAGAAGACTTGAGCTGGCTTTTGAAGGTCAGAGATGGTTTGATTTGGTTAGAACTGGTACTGTTAACGCTGAAATGGGAGAAACAGTTGATAGTAAATATTATGTGTTTCCAATCCCAATCTCAGAAGTGCTAGCGAGTTTTGGTGTAATCACACAAAATGCTGGTTACTAGAGAGTGGCGAAGAGTTAGTGAGAAATCTCCTAACTTAACTCACAACCCTAGTACTAGCATGAAGTCTAGTAACTAATTGCAAAGGATAATTTAATATGGAAGCGTTTTATTGACTGTTTTAGTCGATAAAACGCTTCTATACTCATGCGAAATGAAAGTGTGAGCAAATTTATCCAACTAATCTACTGGTAATAGTCCTTCTGCAAAATTTCATAAATTTCAGAAGCTTGAAGGGGTTACGATCCGCGTAACAACACGATAAGTGTTCGGAAACCAATTATTTCAGCAAAATTGGTGAACCAATTTTGCTAACTCATTTATATAGGTTATTTTCCCCGCATGAAACTAGATATACCTGCAAAAAGCGATAATGGCGAAGTACAGAACCTGATTATATCAAAAATCAGGGATTTGGTCAATTATAAGAACCTGGAACCAGGAGACAAGCTGCCCTCAGAAAGGGTATTGGCTGAAAGATTTGGCGTCAGTAGAAGAAATGTAAGAGAGGCAATCGAAAAACTTGAGTTTTATGAGCTGCTAAAATCAATTCCCCAATCGGGAACATTTGTGGCCAATATTGGACAAGTTGCCTTGAACGGTATGATTAATGACATACTAAGGTTGAAAAAGCATGATTTTAATTCTTTGGTGGAGACAAGAATACTATTAGAGTTAAAAACAACTGAATTGGCCGCGAAAAGAAGAACGGCTGAAGATTTGGAGCTGATCGAAGAAGCGCTTAACAGCTACAAGGTAAAAAAGCTAAATGGTGAGGATGCGTTGGAGGAAGATTTGTTGTTTCATTTAGCTATAGCAAGAGCGAGTGGTAACAGTACCATGAACGCATTAATGTTGCAGATCACACCAAAAATAGTTTCAGTATTTGAAAATAATCGTGTTTGTGATGAAGACGAGTTTGTTTTAGAACTCCAACGACATGAAGCTATTTTTGAGGCTATAAAAAATAAAAATGTAGCAAAAGCAATTGAAAGCATGCAGTTGCATTTTGAAAAGCTACTTGAATTTTGCAACAATTTTGAAGAAAATTTGAACGACTAATTTGTTCATCTTTTTACGGAAGAATACATTTTGATCATAGTCGGATAAGCTCCGATTATTGATTACATCAGAACAATAATTAATTAAACAAGACAAATTTCACGTGATGAGTAACTCAAATGGGAAAGTAGCTATAATAACTGGTGCCACTGGCGGTATTGGTTTCGCAGTAGCTAAACGATTAGGCAAAGATGGATATACTGTAGTATTGAACGGTATTGAAGATGAAGCAGGAGCTAAAAGAGTTGAAGAACTTGTAGCAGAAGGAATTAAGGCTGAATATTATGGATTCGACGTTACAAAAGAAGAAGCCGTAACGGAAAATATCACCAAAATTGGTGAAAAATATGGAAAAATTGATGTGCTTGTAAATAACGCAGGTGGTCTAGGTGGAAGGTCTAGATTTGAAGAAATGACAACAGAGTTTTACAGATTTGTGATGGCATTAAATCTGGATTCTGTGTTTTTCGCATCAAGAGCAGCGATCCCTTTTCTGAAGAAAGGAGATAATCCTACCATAATTAACTATACCTCAAATGCAGCATGGAACGCAGGAGGGCCTGGAGCTGGGATTTATGGAACATCAAAAGCTGGTGTTCAGACAATTACCCGAGCATTAGCAAAGGATTTGGCAGAATACGGCATTAGAGTAAATGCAGTATCTCCGGGTACTATTGACACCCCATTCCACCAGCAAATCAAATCAACGAAACCAGAAGTTTTTGCTTCTTGGGCAAATAATATCATGCTTGGAAGACTAGGTCAGCCAGATGATGTTGCTGGTGTTGTCTCTTTCTTGGCGAGTAAAGATGCAGCCTTCTTAACCGCAGAAACAATCCAAGTTGGCGGTGGCCAGGCATTGGGCATATAATTTTAATATCTAACATGAGTCATCCCGAATTTTGGCCTCAGCCAAAATCCAGCCTGACTTTAATTTAGAAAGGGTCATTAAACATCTGAAAAAGGTGATTTATCTGACTTTTTGTACGAAACCCCGTGATTTCTATTAGTGAAA